>NZ_JBSGYQ010000007.1:122701-174467 GCF_053610585.1 Streptomyces sp. NPDC054887
CGGCGTCGGCTGACCGGGAGCACCCGGCGGCCCAGGAGGCTGCGGAACCCCCGGCATCCCCCCACCCTGACTCGGATCGGCGAACATCGTCGCCGCGTGATGAACACCACCACCGGGCGCACCAGGAGGACCGGGAGGACCGGGCGGCGTCGGCTGACCGGGAGCACCCGGCGGCCCAGGAGGCTGCGGAACCCCCGGCATCCCCCCACCCTGACTCGGATCAGCGAACATCGTCGCCGCATGGTGCACACCACCACCAGGAGCACCAGGCGGCGTCGGCGGGCCGGGCGGCTGGGGCCCGTCGGGTCCCAGCGCGGAGACGAGCTGCGTCGGCACGTAACCGCCAGCCGGCGCACCGGGCGCACCCGGACCCGACGGCGGAACGGCACCGGGCGCACCGGGCGGCGGCGGAGGCGTCGCACCGCTGCCAGGCACACCACTCACGGGCGCACCGCTGCCAGGCGCACCGCCCGGCGCGGCGTCGGTGAACTCCTCGGCTCCGGGCGGCGGGACGGTGGGCCGCCCGGGTGCCACCGGAGGCTGCGGAGTCTCACCCGGGAGCAGAGGGGCCACCGTGGTCCGGGGCAGCTTGCTGCCGCCGGACATCAGGGCCGTCTTCGCCTCCGGCGGCACACCGGGCGGCGGCGTGTCGTCGTCGTCCGACCCGGAGAGCGGCGGCGCGAAGACCGTCGCGGGCAGCGGGACGGAGGCGTCGTCGGGGCCGGTGGCCGAGTTGGTGTCCGTACCGGCCCAGGGCGTCGCCCCGGCGGGCGTCGCGGGCACGCCACCGGACGGCGTGGCCTCGCGGTCACCGCCGCCCGCGCCGGGCCAGGACGCGCTGCCCGAGCCGTGTTCGGCCTGCGAGGCGTTCTCGCTCCGGACTCCGCCCCAACTGGCGTCCTCCGACAGGCCGCTGGCGCCCGGGCCGCCCCAACTCGCGCCCCCGGAAACCGAACCGGCGTCACCTGACGCCGGGCCGCCCCCCGCACCGCTCCAGCCGCCCCCGGCACCGGAACCGGAACCGGCCAAGTCACCAACCGCCGCAGCGGATCCGGCCGCGTCCTCCGACGCCCGCACCCCGCGCGCGCCGCCCGCAGTGGCGGAAGCCGCGCCCGCGCTCACGGCGGCGGCCCAGTCGCCGCTCGCAGCCGGCGTATCGGCCCCGCCGCGCGACCCGCCGTCATCCGCACCGGCGGCGCCCGCGAGAGGCCAGTCCCCACTCTCGTCGGACGAACCCGCCCCGGAGACCGGACCGGACGGCGCACCGGCGCCCGCACCCCGGCCGTCCGGAATGCCCGCCCGGTCCGCCGCGTCCTGGAGCCACTCCGGCGGCGTCAACAGGAACGACGTCTGCTCCAGGTCGACCCGCTGCGCCGGGGCCGGCCCCGCGTCCGCCGCCGGCGACGGTTCCGGCGTCCCGTACTCCTCCTCGTACCGGCGGATCACCTCACCCACCGGCAGCCCCGGCCACAACGTGGCCTCCCCGCTGTCGCGGGCGATCACCAGGCGCTGCCGGCCGCCGTCCGACACCGGCCCGCCCGCCCGGTCCTCCGCCCACACCACGAAACCGAGTTCGAACTCGCGCACCCGCACCTCACGGTGCGACGGCACGGGCACATCCCCGTTGACCCACTCTTCCGCGCGCTCCTGCGCCTGCGCGAAGGTCACCACCGGACCGTCACCCCTCGTCCGAAACAGGGACGGCGCGCGCGAAGCCGCCGTCGACCATCAGGTTCGCCACCGTCTCCAGCTCCGGCGGACTGCCCGCCAGCCGCTGGAGGAAGGCGTCGAAGTCCTCACCGCAGGGCATCAGCAACCGCTCCACCCGCTCGTGCACCGTCCACCCGTCGCGGTCCCGCGCGTCGTCGTACGCCACGAACCACACCGACCCCACGGCCGCGCCCCGCACCTTCACGGCCAGCAGACCGCCCTGCACGAACGCGACACCCAGGTAGTCCTTGGTCATGTGGTCGCGCAGGCACTTGTTGACGTACACCAGGTCGTTCACCGCGGCCTCGTCCCGCACCGTGAAGAACGGCTGGTCCACCAGCAGCCCGAGCTCCGCGTCGAGCGCCGTGCCCACCGGCGCGCAGCCGCCCGCCGCCTTCAGGAACGACCGGTACGCCCCCGGAAGCCGGTAACCGAGATCCTCCTCGACACCGAGGATCTGCTGCTCGGTCACCGACACGGCACCCTTCGGCAGCCCGAAATGGGCCGGCCGCGTCTCCTGCAACGGCCGCGTGCCCCGCTTCTCCTGGTCGACCGCGGCCGTCGTCAGCCCCCCGTGGTGGCGCAGCAGCGCCTTCACCTCCACGGGCACGAGCTCCATCCGCCGGGTGTTCGGCACGTGGTGCCAGGTCCAGCCGTGCGGGGTGGCGACCGCCGGGATGGTGTCCCACAACTCGTGCCCACCGGCGGCCAGCGCCGCGTTGGCCGACACATAGTCCGTGAGCCGCAGTTCGTCGACGCCGAAACCCTCCGGAGGCTCCGCGATCTCCGCGGCGGCCCGCGCGTACGGCGTGAAGACCGGGAAGCCGGCTTCGTCCACACGCACACCCTGGGGGTGGCGGGAGGCCCGGACCGGGTCCGGGAAATGCACGAGCTGCCCGGCGTAGGCCGCGTTCGGTGGCGCGGCTTGCTGCCCGAGCCGACCTGTCGTCATGGCGGATGCCCCCTGCTGCGTCTGGCTGGTTCGCACAGCCTATGCGGTGGGGCAACAGGCGGCCCCGCCCCTCGCCTTGCGTAACGAACCGTCACGCCCGGGTCACCACCGTGCGACACACGTACACGATTCACCGACCCAGCTTCCGTACCGGTGGACACATTTGGCAGGCTGTCTCAGCAACGCGGGGGCGTGCACGTCAGCGGCTGCCCGCCGCGGGCACGGGAGGGGAGCACCACCATGCACACTGCTCAGACAGCCGCTACGACACCGACGGGCCCGGCCACGACCACGACAGCGACACCCACGGCGGCGACGCCCGGCGCGACGGCCACGGCCACCGCGGCGGCCGGAGACCCACGCCTCAGCTGGAGCAGCAGCGAACCCGCCCGCGTGCCCGCGCTCACTCACCGTCGCGACGGCATCCTTCCCACGGTCGCCGCCGCCCTGTCCGTACGCGGCGCCGGCACCCTCACGTGCACAGCCGGCCGGGGCGACCGGCCGCCCCCGCTCCACCCGCTCGTCCAGGACTTCCTCGACACCCTCCCCAGCGGCCAGCGCGAACGCTTCACAGGCCGCTGCCCCGAAGCGATCCTCCTCTCCCGGCACATCGCCGCCACCGAGGGATCACGCTCCAAGCGCGCCTCCCGAAAGCCCCTGACCACGGGCGAGGCCCGCCGCTCCCTCAAGCACTCCAAACTCACGGCCCGCCGCATCCGCGAGGACGGCGACCCGCTGCACGGCAGCTACGCACCGCCGTGCCGCTCCTGCACACCGATGCTCGCCCACTTCGGCGTACGCGCCGTAGACCTGACCGCGACCCCTACCGAGAAGGGCTGACCCGCCGCCGATGCCGGGCCCCATCCCCACCCCGAGCCACCACACCAGCACCACCCGCTTCCCGGTGGCGGTGGACGCCGCCCTGCGCACGGCCGGCTGGCAGCCGGGACGCTGGGACATACGGCAGGCCGAGCACTGGGCCGACACCCTGCGCGCCCACACCTCGCCCGCCGGCCACCGGCACAGCGTCTTCCCGGCCGCGGTCGAGGCGTGGGCCGAGTTCGGCGGCCTGCTCGTCGCACCGCCCGGCCCCGGCCGGCAGATCGCGCCGACACCGGTACGTTTCGACCCCCTCGGCGGACTGCACCACGCACGGACACTCGCCGACCTCGGCCGCGCACTCGGCACCGAGGTGTGCCCCCTCGGCACCGAACTCGGCGGCGAGGGAGACGACGGCCAGGCGGTACTCGCGATCGACACGGAGGGCCGCGTCTACAGCCTCGACCACACCGGCGACTGGTACCTGGGCCCCGACATCGACCACGCCCTGTCCACCCTGGTCACCGGCACCCAGCCCAACCGCCTGACACCGACGTAACAGCGCGCCGGGGGGACTGGGCGGGGGCGCGGCGGCACACCCGGGGCGGCGCTCCCGGGTTAGCGGGGCGGGCGCCCCGCGACGCGACGGGCTTCACGGCGGCCGTGCGTACCCCCGCCGCGCCTCGCCGGGCGGGCGTACATAACGCCACCGCGCCTCACCGGGCGCGCCCGTCGCGCCCACCCCCGGTCACGCACCCCTCACGCGTACAACAAGGCCCCGTACGCGTCCCCCGGCGCGCCCCCTACCCCTTCCTCGGGCGGGCCGGCAGCACCGCCGAGACGCGGAAGCCGCCCGCGTCCGTCGGGCCCGACACGAAGACGCCCCCCAGCGCCGTCACCCGCTCCCGCATCCCCACCAGCCCATTGCCCCCGCTCGGCAGCCCGGCGTCCGCCGTACCGCCGTCCGACGGCCCGTTCTCCACCTGCATCGCCACCTCCGAAACGCGATGCGCCAGCCGCACCCACGTCTTGGCGCCCGCCGCGTGCTTGTGCACATTCGTCAAGGCCTCCTGCACCACCCGGTACGCCGTCTGCTCGACCAGCGCCCCGCAGTCCACCGGATCCCCCTCCACCGAGAACTCCACCACCATCCCCGCCTGCCGCGACTGCCCAACCAGCGCCTCCAGATCCGCCAGGCACGGCCCGTCCTCCGCCTCGGCCGCCGCGACAGCCGCAGCCGCCGCACCCACCGCAGCCAACGGCACATCCGCCGCACCCGCGCCACGCCGCTCCCCCGCGTCCCCCGAACGCAGCACCCCCAGCATCTGCCGCAACTCCGTCAACGCCTGCCGCCCCATGTCCCCGACCAGCGCCGCGTTCTTCACCGCCTTGGCGGGATCCTTCAACGCCACCGCCTGAAGCGCCGCCGCGTGCACCACCATCAGACTCACCCGGTGCGCCACCACGTCGTGCATCTCACGCGCGATCCGCGTCCGCTCCTCGGTACGCGCCCACTCCGCCCGCTCCTCCGCCCGGTCCGCCAGCAGCGACAGCTCCCGCTCCAGCGAATCCGCACGCTCCCGCAAGCTCTCCATCAACCTGCGCCGCGCCCCTATGTAGAGCCCGTACAGCACCGGCGGCCCGGTCAGACCGAGCGACATGAACAGCGAGACCAGCGGCACGTACCAGGGACCCGGCCGGTAGTCGCCGTCCGTCGCGCTCGCCACGTCCTGCTGCGTCCGTACATACGTCACGATCAGCGTCCCGGTCAGCGACATCCCCGCCAGCACGACGGTGATCCGGCGCGGCACCTCCGAAGCGGCCAGCGTGTACAGCGACACGATGCCCATCAGGTACGCCATCTCGGCCGGCGTCACGGCGATCGACACCAGCACCACCGCGATCGGCCACCGCCGCCGCACCACCAGGACCGACCCCGCGACCAGCCCGAACACCACCCCCAGCGGAACCGGCAGCCCCGCGTCCCCCGCGAACCTCACACCCTCCACAGCGCACTCGAGCGCCGAAACCAACGCCAGCCCCACGTCCAGAACGACACTGCGCCGCCTGTCCCACCACCAGTAGCGCCGGGCGGTCATGCCCGTGGCGTCCTGATCTGCCCCCGTTACGGTCATGCCTTCCACCCTACGGGCGGCCGCCACCCGATATCCGGGAGACCGGACGAGCACGGAAGGCGGCCACCGTCACGCGAAACGGGTGTTGTCCGCACGAAGGACTGAATCGACCAGGCTTTCGAGCCGGACGTCCGCATTCCGGACAACGCTGTCCGTATGACCGCACCCCACGACAAGTACGCCGACTTCGAAAGCCTCCGCGAACAGGCCGTCGCCCTGCGACGCCAGGGCCTCAGCAGGCGCCAGATCCGCGACCGCATCCAGGTCGACAACAACGACATCCTCAACCGGCTCCTCGACGGCGAGCCCGCCCCCGACTGGACCAAGCGCCCGAACGCGAAGGACGATCTGCGGGCGAGGGCACGCGAGCTGCGCCTCCAGGGCTTCACGTACGACCGGATCCAGCTGGAACTGGGCTGCTCGAAGAGCTCGATCTCCCTGTGGGTGCGCGACCTCCCCAAACCGCCGAAGCGGACCCCGGAGGAGGCGTCGGCGATAGCCCGGCGCGGCTGGGACGCGACACTCCGGCGGCGCGCGACGGAGCGGGAGGCGACGAAGCGGGCCGCCGCCGAAGCGGTCGGCGAGCTGAGCGACCGCGAGCTGTTCCTGCTGGGCGTCACGCTCTACTGGGCCGAGGGCGCCAAGGACAAGACGTACGACCGGCGGGAGTCACTCAGATTCATCAACAGCGACCCCGACGTGATCACCGTCTACCTGCGCTGGCTGGACCTGCTCGGCGTTCCCCGCGCGCGCCTGCGCCTCTACGTCAGCATTCACGAATCGGCCGACGTGCCGGCGGCGGAGGAGTTCTGGGCACAGCTGACAGGCGTCCCGCGCTCCGGCTTCAACAAGGCGTCGCTCAAGCGGCACAACCCCAAAACGGTGCGCAAGAACACCGGGGAGGCGTACCGGGGTTGCCTGGCCGTCTACGTAACCCGCAGCGCGGATCTGTACCGTCGCGTAGAGGGCGCCTGGTACGGCATAGTAGGGGCGTCACTCACGTCCGATCTTAAGAATCGGACATAAGCGGCGAACCATCCCGGGTCGTCTAATGGCAGGACAAATGGTTTTGGTCCATTGAATGAGGGTTCGATTCCTTCCCCGGGAGCAGTGACAGCGGGTCCTGACCACACAGGTCAGGACCCGCGCGCGTTTCGGCCATGACACCCCCCGGTATCCTGCGGGTGTCCACCACCCGAAGCCGAAGGGCATCCCCGTGAGCGCCAACCGCCCGGCCGCCGCCGCCGTCGTCGTCCTCGCAGCGGGTGAGGGCACCCGCATGAAGTCGGCCACCCCGAAGGTTCTGCACCAGATCAGCGGGCGCTCGCTCGTCGGGCACGTCGTCGCCGCCTCCCGCGAGCTGGACCCCGAGCACCTCGTCGTGGTCGTCGGCCATGCCCGCGAGCAGGTCGCCGCGCATCTCTCCGACATCGACGCCGGTGTGCGCACCGCCGTGCAGGAGCAGCAGAAGGGCACCGGGCACGCCGTGCGCATGGGCCTGGAGCAGCTCGGGGGCGCGGTCGACGGCACTGTGGTCGTCGTGTGCGGCGACACGCCGTTGCTGACGGGTGACACGCTGGCCCGGCTGGCGGGGACGCACGCCGCCGACGGCAACGCGTGCACGGTGCTGACCGCCGAGGTCCCGGATGCGACGGGGTACGGGCGGATCGTGCGGGACCGGGACAGCGGTGCGGTCACGGCGATCGTCGAGCACAAGGACGCGACCGACGCGCAGCGTGCGATCAACGAGATCAATTCGGGTGTGTTCGCGTTCGACGGGCGGCTGCTCGCCGAGGCGCTGGGCAAGGTGCGTACGGACAACAGTCAGGGTGAGGAGTACCTCACGGACGTGCTCGGGATCCTGCGTGAGGCGGGTCACCGGGTGGGGGCCGCGGTGGCGGCCGATCACCGGGAGATCCTGGGGATCAACAACCGTGTGCAGTTGGCGGAGGCGCGTGGGCTGCTCAATGCCCGTCTGCTGGAGCGGGCGATGCTGGGTGGTGTGACGGTCGTCGATCCGGCTTCGACGTTCATCGACGTGATGGTGACGTTCGATCAGGACGCGGTGGTGCATCCGGGTACGCAGTTGCTGGGGGCGACGCATCTGGGTGAGGGGTGC
This sequence comes from Streptomyces sp. NPDC054887, assembly GCF_053610585.1. Taxonomy (NCBI): domain Bacteria; kingdom Bacillati; phylum Actinomycetota; class Actinomycetes; order Kitasatosporales; family Streptomycetaceae; genus Streptomyces; species Streptomyces sp. NPDC054887. The sequence continues at coordinate 130,437 of NZ_JBSGYQ010000007.1, forward strand.
GAGGTGGGTCCCAACTCGCGGCTCACGGACACGGTCGTTCATGCGGGTGCCCGGGTGGACAACACGGTCGCGGAGGGCGCGGAGGTGGGCGCCGGGGCGAGTGTGGGCCCGTTCGCGTATCTGCGGCCCGGTACGCGGCTGGGTGCGAAGTCGAAGGCCGGTGCGTATGTCGAGATGAAGAACGCCGTGGTGGGCGAGGGTACGAAGGTGCCGCATCTGTCGTACGTCGGTGACGCGACGATCGGGGAGTACACGAATATCGGTGCTGCGAGTGTGTTCGTGAACTACGACGGTGAGGCCAAGCACCACACGACGATCGGTTCTCACTGCCGGACGGGCTCGGACAACATGTTTGTGGCGCCTGTCACGGTCGGGGACGGTGCGTACACCGCTGCCGGCTCCGTCATCACCAAGGATGTGCCGCCCGGTTCCCTCGCCGTTGCCCGTGGGCAGCAAAGGAATATCGAGGGTTGGGTGGCCCGGAAGCGTCCGGGAAGCGCTGCCGCGCAGGCGGCTCAGTCGGCGGCCGATGGGGTCCGCGGCGAAAGCTGACCGGAAACAGGTGCGTCGTTCTCGGCGTACCGTGATAGGTGCACACAATTCGGCTGGCTCGTATGCGTTTCTAAGGCGTGCGGGCGCAGCAGCAATGATTCACGTCCGAGGAGACAGTGCTGTGACCGGGATCAAGACGACCGGCGAGAAGAAGCTGATGCTCTTCTCCGGCCGCGCCCACCCCGAGCTGGCCGAGGAGGTCGCGCACCAGTTGGGTGTCGGCCTCGTGCCGACGAAGGCTTTCGACTTCGCCAACGGTGAGATCTACGTCCGCTTCCAGGAGTCGGCGCGCGGCGCGGACTGCTTCCTGATTCAGAGCCACACGGCTCCGATCAATAAGTGGATCATGGAACAGCTGATCATGATCGATGCTCTGAAGCGGGCCTCGGCCCGGAGCATCACGGTGGCTATCCCGTCGTACGGTTACGCCCGGCAGGACAAGAAGCACCGTGGGCGTGAGCCGATTTCGGCCCGTCTGATCGCGGATCTGCTGAAGACGGCGGGCGCGGACCGCATTCTCACGGTGGATCTGCACACGGACCAGATCCAGGGCTTCTTCGACGGCCCGGTGGACCACCTGTCGGCGCTGCCGGTGCTGGCCGACTACGTGGGCGCGAAGGTGGACCGTTCGAAGCTGACGATCGTTTCGCCGGACGCGGGCCGGGTGCGTGTCGCGGACCGCTGGTGCGACCGTCTGGACGCGCCGCTGGCGATCGTGCACAAGCGGCGTGACAAGGACGTGGCGAACCAGGTGACCGTCCACGAGGTCGTGGGTGAGGTCAAGGGCCGGGTGTGTGTGCTGGTCGACGACATGATCGACACGGGTGGCACGATCTGCGCCGCCGCGGAGGCGCTGTTCGCGAACGGCGCGGAGGATGTCATCGTCACGGCGACGCACGGCATCCTGTCGGGTCCGGCCGCGGACCGGTTGAAGAACTCGAAGGTCAGTGAGTTCGTTCTGACGAACACGCTGCCGACCCCGGGCGAACTGGAGCTCGACAAGATCACGGTGCTGTCGATGGCGCCGACGATCGCGCGTGCGGTGCGTGAGGTCTTCGAGGACGGTTCGGTCACGAGCCTCTTCGAGGAGCAGTCGTAGCGGTCCGGTTCGTTCCGTAGATCGATTTCTGGTACGGCCTTCCCGCCGGGTAGACTCCCTGAGTTGCTCGGCGAGGGAGGCCGTACTCATGCAGTACGGCGTATCCGTTATCGACGCGCTCTTCGTAGCAGGCCGTTTCGTGGCCGGGTGACCCATCCGTTTTTCGTCACCCGCGAGGAGTGCACCATGGCTGAGATCAAGATCGCCGCTGAAGTCCGCAACGAGTTCGGCAAGGGCGCTGCCCGTCAGACCCGTCGTGCCAACAAGGTGCCCGGTGTCATCTACGGCCACGGCGCCGAGCCCGTTCACGTCACGCTGCCGGGCCACGAGCTGATGATGGCGCTCAAGACCAGCAACGCGCTGCTCAGCCTGGACGTCGACGGCCGTTCGGAGCTCGTCATCCCCAAGGCGATCCAGCGTCACCCCATCAAGCGCAACATCACCCACGTCGACCTGCTCGCGGTCAAGCGCGGCGAGAAGGTCACGGTCGAGGTCGCGGTCCACACCGAGGGCGAGCTGGCCCCGGGCGGCAACCTGCTGGAGAACGTGCTGAACACGCTGTCGGTCGAGACCGAGGCGACGCACATCCCCGAGTCCGTCACGGTGTCCATCGCGGGCCTGGAGGCCGGTGCCTCGATCCACGCGAAGGACGTTCCGCTGCCCGAGGGCACCACGCTGGCCACCGACCCGGAGGCCATCGTGATCCAGGTTCTGGCCCCGCAGGCCGAGGAGTCCGCGGCCGAGGGCGAGTCCGAGGGCGCCGAGGCCTGAGCCTCGCCGTTCGGCTCGTAGTCACTGTCCAGCCGCCGTTCCGTGCCTTCGGGCGCGGGGCGGCGGCTGGCGTGTGAACCGGTCCTGGACCGGTACAGGAACCGCCGCGGGAACCGGCGTACGAAGGAGACATGCAGATGACGGACGCAGCCGCCCCCTGGCTGATCGTGGGTCTGGGCAATCCGGGTCCCGACTACGCGGCCAACCGGCACAATGTCGGCTTCATGGTCGCCGACCTGCTCGCGGAGCGCATGCGGGCGAAGTTCAAGGCGCACAAGGCCCGTGCCCAGGTGGTGGAGGGGCGTGTGGGTCCGCCGGGTCCTGCGGGCCGGCGGGTGGTGCTGGCGAAGCCGCAGTCGTACATGAATCTGTCGGGGGGGCCGGTGACGGCGCTGCGCGACTTCTACAAGGTGCCGACGGAGCGGATCGTGGCGGTCCACGACGAGCTGGACATCGATTACGGCACGCTGCGGGTGAAGCTGGGCGGCGGCGACAACGGCCACAACGGTCTCAAGTCGATGACCAAGTCGATGGGGCCGGACTACCACCGGGTGCGTTTCGGGATCGGGCGGCCGCCGGGGCGTATGCAGGTGGCCGACTTCGTGCTGAAGGACTTCTCCTCGGCGGAGCGCAAGGAGCTGGACTACTTCGTGGACCGGGCCGCCGACGCGGTGGAGTGCCTGGTCACCGAGGGGCTGGAGCGCGCGCAGAGCGCGTACAACTCCTGACATTCCGACCGCTGGTCATGGCCTGAGGTTGACCGAGCGCGGTCACATGGCCAAGGATCGCGGTCCATGGCCTCGAAGCGGACCCAAGCCCTCCTGTACGCCCGACGGGCGGCGATGGCCGGCATCGCCCTGTTGCTGCTCGTCGCCGGCGTCCGTTCGTCCTGGGGCACTGCCCAGCACGTGATGCTCTCCAAGGGCCGTGAGCACGGGACGATGACGGTCGCGGTGTGCGGCGTCGAGACGTGCGCGGGGCCGTACACACCGGACGGCCCGACGACGGACCACGCGCGCGTGACGATCGAGAAGTCGATCGCGGTGCGCAGGGGCGCGGAGCTCCCGGTCGTCCTGAAGCCGGGCACCGCCGAGGCGGTACGGGCCGGCGCCCCCGGCGTCCTGCACGCCTGGGTCCCGCTGGGCGGCGCCCTGCTGCTCGCGGCGCTGGTCGTCGCCGGGGGGCTGCGGCTGACCCGTCTGGCGTGGGGCGCGGCGCTGGCGGGCGGCGTCCTGCTGGGCGCGACGTTCCTGGCGCTGTAGCCGCCGCGCGGGCCCGTACGGCGCCCCCCGCGGTAGTCACCGCCGCGCGCCCGCGCGGCTCCGGCGCGGCGAAGGGTTCGGACGCGGCCCCGCGCGCATCCCCCTCCGGCACGGCGAAGGCCCGCCGCCCCGCACCGTCGCGGTGCGGAGCGGCGGGCCTTCGGCCGGTGGGAGGTCAGCCCGTGTTGCGCAGGCCGGCCGCGACGCCGTTGACGGTGAGCAGCAGCGCCCTCGCCAGCAGCGGGTCCGCCTCCTCGCCGCGCTCGGCCGCCGCGCGCTGGCGCGCGAGCAGCGAGACCTGGAGGTAGGAGATCGGGTCCAGGTAGGCGTCACGGATGGCGAACGTCTGCTGGAGCACCGGGCTGGAGCCGAGGAGCTGCTCGTTGCCCGTGATCCGCAGGACCTCCGCCACCGTGAGCTCGTGCTCGGCGCGGATGGTGTCGAAGACGTGCTTCAGCTCGTCCGGGACGAGTGTGTCGACGTAGTGCTGCGCGATGCGCAGGTCGGTCTTGGCGAGCGTCATCTCGACGTTGGACAGGAAGTTGCGGAAGAAGTGCCAGTTCTCCTGCATTTCCTCCAGGACGCTCTCCAGTCCCGCCTCGCGCAGGGCCTTGAGGCCGGATCCGACGCCGTACCAGCCGGGCACGATCTGCCGGGACTGGGTCCAGCCGAACACCCACGGGATGGCGCGCAGGCCGTCGAGGGAGACGCCGGAGCCGGGGCGGCGGGAGGGCCGCGAGCCCAGGTGGAGGTCGGCGAGCTGGTCGACGGGGGTCGAGGCGAGGAAGTACGTCGGCAGGTCCGGGTCCTCGACGAGCTTGCGGTACGCGGTGTGGGCGGCCTCGGAGACGGTGTCCATGGCCGCGTCCCAGCGCGCCAGCGCCTCGTCGGACTGGCGCGGGGAGGTGTGCAGCGCGGACGCCTGGAGCGTGGCGGCGACCGTCAGCTCCAGGTTCTCCCTGGCCAGGGACGGTACGAGGTACTTGTCGGAGATGACCTCGCCCTGCTCGGTGACCTTGATCTCGCCCTCCAGGGTGCCCCAGGGCTGCGCGAGGATCGCGTCGTGGGAGGGGCCGCCGCCGCGGCCGACGGTGCCGCCGCGGCCGTGGAAGAGCCGCAGGCGCACGCCGTACCGGTGGGCGACGTCGCGCAGCCGGCGCTGGGCGCGGTGGATCTCCCACTGGCTGGTGGTGATGCCGCCGAACTTGGAGGAGTCGGAGTAGCCGAGCATGACCTCCTGCACGTCGCCGCGCAGGGAGACGAGACGCCGGTACGAGGGGTCGGCCAGCATCTCGTCCAGGATGACGTCGGCGGCGCGCAGCTCGTCGGTGGTCTCCAGGAGCGGCACGATGCCGATCTTGGCCCAGCCGGCGTGCAGGTCGACGAGGCCGGCCTCGCGGGCGAGGACGGCGGCGGCGAAGACGTCGTCGGCGCCCTGGCACATGGAGATGATGTACGACTCGACGACCTCGGGCCCGAAGCGCTCCAGCGCCTCCTTGATCGTGGTGAACACGCCGAGGGTCTTGTGGCCCGCGGCGTCCAGCGGCGGGGGCGTGGGGGCCAGCGGCCGCCGGGAGCGCAGCTCCTTCGCGAGGAGCTTCTGGCGGTAGTCGCGCGGCATGTCGGCGTACCGCCAGGACTCCTCGCCGAGCCGGTCGAAGAGCTGCCCGAGGGCGTGGTGGTGCGCGTCGGCGTGCTCGCGCACGTCCATCGTGGCGAGCTGGAGGCCGAACGCCGCGAGGGTGCGGATCGTACGGTCCATGCGTCCGTCGGCGAACAGGCCGCCGCGGTGCTCGCGCAGCGAGGTCTGGATGAGCGTGAGGTCGGCGAGGAGTTCGCCGGTGCCGAGGTAGTCGACGCCGGGCTGGTGCGCGGTGCCGTTGGCGAGGCGCTCGCGGGTGTTGACCAGCTTCTGGCGGATGCAGGTGGCCTTGAGCCGGTAGGGCTCCTCGGCGTTCAGGCGCTTGTAGCGGGGGCTGATGGGCAGCCGTTCCAGGTCGGCCTGGAGGGAGGTCAGCAGTTCCTCGGTGGCGCCGGTGTAGCGGATGGAGTTCGACAGCTGCCCGCGGAGCTGGTCGACGAGCTCCAGGGCGTCGGAGATGCCGTGCTCGTGCTGGAGGATCAGTACGTCCCAGGTCACGGCGGGTGTGACGTTCGGGTTGCCGTCGCGGTCGCCGCCGATCCAGGTGCCGAAGGTGAGCGGCCGGGTGCCGGGGGGCAGCTCCACGCCGACGCGCTCCAGCTCGGCGGCCAGGTCCTCCAGGACGTCGCCGACCGCGCCGGCGTGCAGCTCGTCGAGGTAGTAGATGGCGTTGCGGGCCTCGTCGGCCGGTTCGGGGCGTACGACGCGCAGCTCGTCCGTCTGCCAGATGAGGTCGATCGATTCGGCCAGACGGAGGTCGTGCCTGCGCCGGTCGGAGGAGATCACGGGCGTTTCGAGGAGCTCGGCGATGCGCCGGAGCTTGTTCAGTACGGACCGGCGCGCGGCCTCCGTCGGGTGGGCCGTGAAGACGGGCCTGACGTTGAGGTTCTTGACGGTGTGGCGCAGGTGCTCGGGGTCGGCGTCCTTGAGCTTGTCCGCCGTACGGGCGAGAAGTCCGCCCTCTTCGGCCCGCTTCGCGCGCATCTCGCGGCCGCGGTGCACCTGCTCGGTGACGTTGGCAAGATGGAAATACGTCGAGAAGGCGCGCACCAGCCGGGCTGCGGTCTCCAAGTCGGTGTCTCCGAGCAGTTCGGCGGCGGCTTCGCCGTCGGTGCGCGTCAGGGCGCGCACCCGCTCGACCAGCTCGAGGAGTTCTGGGCCTTCCTGCCGGACGAGGGTTTCGCCCAGCAGGTCGCCGAGACGGCGGATGTCGGCGCGCAGCTCCGCGCTGGTGTTGGAGTTCTGGTCGGCACTGCTCACAGGTGCGGCTCCTTGCAGTGTTTCAGCACGTCTGGAGGTTTTGTGGACCACGCTGTCCGACGGCACCCAGGATATGCGGCACGGCCGAAGGCTTTCCCCTCGGCCTCTTGCCGCCGGGCGAAGCGCTGCCATACTTACGTCGCCGTAGGTTACGCATCCGTAGCCAGAGCTTTTACGGCCTGTGCTTCCGACACATCCCTCACCCCCCAGGGGACCCCATGACCACTCGTTCCGACGTGCTCGACGACGCCCGCGAGGCGGGCGGCGACACATCGGCCCCCTCCGCGACCCGCGGCGGGGAGTCCAAGCGCTCCATCGAGCAGATCGCGCTCCTGCTGTTCATCACCGTGCCCTTCCTGGCCCTGCTGGCGGCCGTGCCGCTGGCCTGGGGCTGGGGTGTGAGCTGGCTCGATCTGGGCCTGATGGTCTTCATGTACTACCTCGGGTGCCACGGCATCACGATCGGCTTCCACCGCTACTTCACCCATGGTTCCTTCAAGGCCAGGCGTCCGCTGCGCATCGCGCTCGCGGTGATGGGCTCGATGGCCGTCGAGGGGCCGCTGGTCCGCTGGGTCGCGGACCACCGCAAGCACCACAAGTTCTCGGACGCCGAAGGGGACCCCCACTCCCCCTGGCGGTTCGGCGAGACCCTCCCGGCGCTGATGAAGGGCCTGTGGTGGGCACACATCGCATGGATGTTCGACGAGGAGCAGACCTCGCAGGAGAAGTACGCCCCGGACCTGATCAAGGACCCGGCCCTGCGCCGCATCTCGCGTGACTTCGCCTACTGGACGATCCTGTCCCTGGCCATCCCGCCGCTGGTCGGCGGTCTGGTCACGATGTCGTGGTGGGGCGCCTTCACGGCGTTCTTCTGGGGCTCCCTGGTGCGCGTGGCCCTGCTGCACCACGTGACGTGGTCGATCAACTCCATCTGCCACGCCGTGGGCAAGCGCCCGTTCAAGTCGCGCGACAAGTCGGGCAACGTCTGGTGGCTGGCCGTGCTGTCCTGCGGCGAGTCCTGGCACAACCTGCACCACGCCGACCCCACGTCGGCCCGCCACGGCGTGATGCGGGGGCAGATCGACTCCAGCGCCCGCCTGATCCGCTGGTTCGAGAAGGCCGGCTGGGCGTACGACGTCCGGTGGCCGAGCGCCGAACGTATCGACTCCCGGCGCAAAAGTGAGCCCGCCGAAGCGGCATGATGGGTGATGTGGCGATCGACGGCAGCAGTACGAACAGCGAGAAGAGCAGGCCCACACCGAGCCGGCGGGCCCGTCGCGTCCGCATGACCGGCAAGGAGCGCCGCGAACAGCTGCTGGACATCGGCCGCACCCTCTTCGCCGAGAAGGGCTTCGAGGGCACGTCGGTGGAGGAGATCGCGGCGAAGGCCGGAGTCTCCAAGCCGGTGGTGTACGAGCACTTCGGCGGCAAGGAGGGCCTGTACGCCGTCGTGGTCGACCGGGAGATGGGCCGCCTGCTCGACATGGTCACGGGCGCGCTGACGGCCGGGCATCCGCGTGAGCTGCTCGAACAGGCCGCGTTCGTCCTGCTGGACTACATCGAGACGTACACGGACGGCTTCCGCATCCTGGTCCGCGACTCCCCCGTGGCGCAGTCCACGGGTTCCTTCGCCTCGCTGATCAGCGACATCGCCACCCAGGTCGAGGACATCCTGGGCCTGGAGTTCAAGGCCCGCGGTTTCGACCCCAAGCTGGCCCCGCTGTACGCCCAGGCCCTGGTCGGCATGGTGGCGCTCACGGGCCAGTGGTGGCTCGACGTGCGCAAGCCGAAGAAGGCGGAGGTCGCGGCGCACCTGGTGAACCTGTGCTGGCACGGCCTGGAGAACCTGGAGGCCAAGCCCCGCCTCATAGGCCACAGGAAGAGCTGACGGCGGCGCCCCGCCGCCTCAGCCTCGGTCCGCGGGGCCGGCGGCGAGGCCGTACAGCAGCCCGTACGCCGTCTCCACCAGGCGGCACCTGTCGCCCCGGCGGGTCGCCAGCGCGGCGACGCCGGTCCCCGTGGCGGGGTGGAAGCCGAGGAACGCCTGCTGGCCGAAGGTGGCCCCGGCGTGGAACAGCAGCGGGCCGCCGGGCCCCGGGTGGTGGAACCACGTCAGGGTGTGCGTGTCGCGGTGGCGCGGCCCCCGGCGCAGCTGCGGCACCTGGACGTCCCGCAGCGCCCCGCGCAGCGGGACGTCGCCGGTTCCCGGGAGCCGGGGGCCGGACGCCGCCAGGTGTGCTTCCAGGTAGGTGAGCAGGTCGCCGGGGGTGGAGCGTACGGCGCCCGCGGCCACGAACGGGCCCATGCCGATCCCGGGCACGGGCGTGCTCCCGTTCCTGCGGTGTCCGACGGCGGTCGTCGCGGGGTCGCCGGGTCCCAGCGTGGTCCGCGTCATCCCCAGCGGGCGCAGCACGTGGCGGGCGAGCAGCGCGGGGCAGTCGACGCCCGTGGCCCGGGCCATGACGGGGCCCAGCAGCGCGACGCCGAAGTTCGAGTAGCGCCAGCGGGTGCCGGGGTCGTGGTGGGGCCGGGTGCGGGCGAAGGTGCGCAGGAGGCGCTCGGTGTCGTACGTGGCGTAGGCGTCGGTGTACGGGTGGAGCAGGGCGCTGGGGATCAGGTCGCCGGGGATGCGCGGCAGGCCCGCCGTGTGGGTGGCCAGGTGGCGCAGGGTGATGCGGCGTGCGGCGGGGTGGCGCAGGGGCAGTCCCGGCAGGTGGGCGGCGAGCGGGTCGTCGAGGCCGAGTGCGCCGGAGCGCGCGAGGGCGGCGAGGAGCAGGACGGTGAACGTCTTGCTGACCGAGCCGAGTTCGTAGCGCAGTGCGTGGCGCGGCACGGCGGGGGCGGCGGCGTTGCCGCCGCTGATGGTGGTGCGCCGGCCGTGGCGGGTGACCGCGAGCACCACGTCGGGGGCGTCGATCGCGGTGACCGCGTCCGCGAGGCGCAGTGCGAGGGCGGCGTCGGGCGTGGGGGCCGCCGCGAGGCGGCTGGTCACGTGGCGGACATCGCACGGGAGGTGGCCATCGCGGAGGCGAACGCGGCGACCAGGGTGGGGTGGTGGACGACGTCGAAGACGTCGTCGGCGTCTCCGTCGGGCATCCCGTGCTGGAGGGGCATCGCGCCGTCGTCGCTCTGCGCGGCGGCGTACCGCTCCCACACCCGCGCGTCGAGGGCGGGCCGGGGCAGGCAGGTGTCGACGACGAGGAGTTCGCCGAGCAGGTCCCAGTGTTCGAGGTCGGCCCAATCCTCGGTCCAGGCGGGCAGGTAGAGCGTGAGGTACTCGGCCGTGCGCGGGGGGATGCGGCCGGGCTCGGCCCCCCAGTCGGTGAGGTGGAAGACGGTGTGCGTGATGTCGTACGCGATGTGGTACTGCACCGTCCACGGTTCGGGGAGCCGGCTCAGCCAGGTCCGGCTCACGGCGTCGTCGAAGTCGCCGCTCGGCGTCAGGCCGATCCTGCGTTCGGCGTTCAGCACGCTGAGCCGCCGGTTGGGCACCATGTCGAGAGCCGGCCAGGTGAGGGTGCGGCGGCAGACCTCGACGGCCGCTTCGAGCCCCGGGTGGCGGAAGCCCAGTTCGTGGAAGGTCGAGTAGATCTCCAGGGGCACCGGGGAGAAGGGTTCGTCGTGCTGGAGTGCGGCCAGTACGTTGCCGCCGTCCAGGAGCTCGCGCCAGGTGAAGTCGAGGAGCTGCCCGGCGCGGGCGTGCTGGCGCGAGCCGGCCACGCCCTCGCGGAACAGGACCCGCATGTTGACGGCCAACTCGCCGATCGGTTTGAGCCGTTCGACGACGCCCCGGCCGGTGGCGCGGTCCTCGTCGGTCAGCCGGAACTGTTCGCGGTGCGCGTCGAGCCACATCAGGGCGCGGTCTCCGACGCCGTGCAGCAGCGCGGGAGGGGCGGTCGCGGTCGCGGCTGTCATGGGGCCACCTCGCTTTCGTGGACCGGCGCCGGCGCCCCGTCCCCGGTCGCATCCAGCGCGATGCGGGTGAGGGTGCCGGCGAAGGCGGTCGCCAGGGTGGAGTGGTAGCAGGACGAGAAGGTCGCGGCGCGGTCCCCGGGGGCCGGGCCCGCCCCAAGGTCGGGTACGCGGCCGTCGGCCTCCTGCGCGGCGGCCAGCCGCTGCCAGGCCACCGCGTCGTACGGGGCGGCGGGCACGCAGGCGCTCACGGCGAGCAACTCGGCCGCCAGGTCCCACAGTTGCTCGTCCAGCCAGTTCTCCAGCCAGGACGGGAGCCACAACCGCAGGTAGTCGGCGTGCGCCGGGGACAGCCTGCCAGGGGCCCGGCCCCAGTCGGTGAGGTGGAAGACGTCGTGGGTGAGGCCGTACGCCCCCTTGCGGTCCAGCGCCCACGGCTCGGGCATCAGGCCGAGGTGGGTGAGGCCGAGCGCCGTCGTGAAGTCGGCGTGGGGCGGCAGGCCGATCCGGCGCTCCGCGTTGAGCACGCCGAGCGTACGGGTGTGGTCCTCGCGCGCCACGCGCCAGCCGCGCAGCGCGGTCGTCGCCGCGAGGAGCCGGTCGACGGCCGGGTCGCGGAGCCCGGCCTGGGCGAAGACGCCGTAGATCTCCACCGGGTAGGTGGCGTGCGGCTCGCCGCGGACGAGTTCGGCGAACAGCCGCCCGTCGCGCGTCTCGGCCCAGGCGAAGCCGAACAGCCCGGCGGCGACCCGGCGCAGGTCGTCGCGGGGGTGCGACGTGCTGATGAGGTACGACAGTTCGGCCAGTTCACCGAGGGGTTTGAGGGTGAGGTTGGGGTCGGCGTCGGTGGTGACGTTCGGGGGGAGGCGGAAGTCTCCGCGCGCCGCGTCCAGCCACCCCAGGGCGTCTGCGACCACACGGTCGAGCAGCGGCGCCGGGGCGGCCCGGTCGCCGCTCACCCACCCCGTCCGTAGAACTGGCGTGCGGCCACGACGTGGAGCGCCACCCGCGGATCGCCGTCGCTCATCTGCCGGACGAACGCGAGTCCGGTGTCGAGCCCCAGGGTCGGCGGTACGCCGGGCAGCCGGGCCAGCCACCGCCCGAGGCCGGCGGACTGGAGCCAGTCCCTGCGGCGTACGGCGCGGACGAACCCGCGCGCGAGGTCGTCGGTGCGCGGCGCCAGCGCGTCGGCCAGGTCCTGCGCGAGGCCGGGCAGGGCGAGGGCGGCGAGTTGCGAGACCCGGTGGGAGAGCTTCGGCCACGGGTCGTCGCCCACCCAGGCCGCGGTGGCCCGCGGCGCCGGGGGAAAGCGGCCGGCGCCCCCGGGCAGGAAGGCGTGCGACGCCTCGACCAGGCCCCGGTAGCTCCAGACCGACACGGCCGAGGCGCCGGGGCCCGGCGGGTAGGCGGCCAGGGCCTCCCGGACGACCGCTTCGTCGTTCTCACCACCGGGTGCTGCCCGGTGGTCCAGCGCGTACGGTGCGAGCGCGTCCGCGCCCAGCACCCGGATCGCCGCTGACGCCAGCGCGTCGCCCTGCCGCAGCAGGGCGGACAGCGCGTAGGGGTCGCCCCCGCCCCGGAGGGCGAGGACGACTCCGTTCGCGGCATCGGCGACCACGGCGCTCAGCGGAACGGTGTCCGCTCCCTGCGCTCGTTCAGCCAACGCTTCCTCCTCCTCAACGGGCCTTGGGGTCCGTCTTCGGACGGGGGGTGGGCGGTGAGCCGAGAAGCAGGAGTGCGAGCAGGAACGCGCCCTTGCACTCACGGGTGTCGCGGAAGACGCCCTCTGGCTCCGCGGAGTCCAGCAGCCCCTCGACTTCGGCGCTCAGCGCTGCGGTCTCGACGTGGGAAGTGCGGTCCATGATCATGGGACCATCTCCTCTTGTTGCGGCTGAATAACCAGCGTTGCATGGGCCCCATTTGCTTGCAAATGGTAGAAAACGGCGAGGTGAGGGCGGGAAAACACCGTTGGTTGACGACACAACAGCTGCCGTCTGACCGCCGGCCAGCTCAGCCGGACGCCCTCTTCCGGGCGACGGCGAAGACGCGCCGGAAGGGGAACACCGTGCCGTGCGGGCCCGCCGGATACGCGGCGCGCAGCGCCTCGGCGTACTGCGCGACGAACGCCGCGCCCGCCTCCGGATCGTCCGCGAGGGCGGTGAGCACCGGCCGCAGGGCCGTGCCCTTCATCCAGTCCAGTACGGGGTCCTCGCCCCGCAGGACATGGAGGTACGTCGTCTCCCACACGTCGGCCTCGCAGCCCGGCGCGGCGAGGCGGGCGAGATACTCCTCCGGCTCCAGCACGGCCGCTGCGCCCACCCCGCCCAGACGGCCGCGCCAGCGCGGGGAGTCGCGCAGGGCGGCCAGGAGGGTGTGGCTGGGGGCGGAGAAGTTGCCCGGCACCTGGAAGGCGAGGGTTCCGCCGGGAGTGAGGGCGTCCAGCCAGGCCGGGAGCCGGTCGGCGTGGCCCGGGACCCACTGGAGCAGGGCGTTGGAGACGATCACGTCGTACGTCGAGGGGCCCGGCGCCCAGGCCGCGGCGTCGGCGAGGGCGAAGTCGAGGCCGGGGCGGGCGTGCGCCCGGGCCCGCGCCAGCATCTCGGGCGCGTTGTCGTAGCCGGTGACGCGGGCGGCGGGCCAGCGGTCCGCGAGCAGCGCGGTGCCGTCGCCGGCGCCGCAGCCGAGGTCGGCGACGCGGGCGGGGGCGGGGGCGTCGACGCGGGCCAGGAGGTCGACGAAGGGCCGGGTGCGGTGGCCGGCGTGGCGGAGGTACTGAGCGGGGTCCCAGATCGGTCGTAGGGTCATGTGCCGCAGCCTCGCCCCGTAAGTATCTTGATGTCAAGAGACTCGACGCCAAGAGACTTCATGTCGACAGACCAACTACACTGACCGGCATGGAGGACGAGGTCGACCGACTGGTCGCTGCATGGCGCCGCGAGCGCCCCGACCTCGACGTGGAACCACTCGAGGTGCTCAGCCGCGTCTCCAGACTCGCCCGCCACCTCGACCGCGCCCGCCGCATCGCCTTCTCGGAGCATCAGCTGGAGCCGTGGGAGTTCGACGTGCTGACGTCGCTGCGGCGCGCCGGCGACCCGTACCAGCTCTCGCCGGGCCAGCTCCTGACGCAGACCCTGGTCACCTCGGGCACCATGACCAACCGCATCGACCGGCTCGCCAAGAAGGGGCTCGTCGAGCGGCTGCCCGACCCCAGCGACCGGCGCGGCGTGCTCGTACGGCTCACGGCCGAGGGCCGCGACCGCGCGGACCAGGCGCTCGCCGGGCTGCTGGCGCAGGAGCGGGCGATCCTCAGTGAGCTCTCGCGGGCGCAGCGCGGCGAACTGGCCGGTCTGCTACGCCAGTTGACCGCCCCGTTCGACAACATCCCGGGCTAGGTCCGCCGGGCCGACGCCCGCCCGGCGCGCGAGGGCGACGGCGGCGAGCGTCGAGTGGACGCCGAGCTTGCCCAGCACGTTCTGCATGTGCGTGCGGACGGTGTGCGGGGAGAGGAAGAGCCGTTCGGCCACGGCCTTGCGGCCGAGTCCGGCCACCATGCAGCGCAGCACCTCGCGCTCGCGCGGAGTCAGCGACTCCACCAGCCGCTCGCTCTCCGTGCGGTGCTTGCGGGCCGCCGTCAACTCCCGCAGCACGCCGGTGAGAAGGGCGGGCGGCAGGTGCGTCTCGTCGCGCAGCACGCCGCGGATCACGGCCAGCAGGCGTTGCAGCGAGCAGTCCTTGGCCACCCAGCCGGCGGCCCCGGCCTGGAGGGCGAGGGCGGCGCGACGCGGGTCGTCCTTCTCCGCCAGTACGACGGAGCGGACGGCGAGCTGCCCGGTCCGTACGCCCGCCACCAGGGATATGCCGTCCACCGGGCCGTCCCCGCCCTGCTCGGGCACCTCGACGGCGCGGGCGGGCGGCGCGGCGGCGGCGCCGAGGTCGGCGTCGACGAGCATCACGTCGAACCCGCGCGCTTCCGCCGCCGCCCGCTCCAGCGCGCGCAGGGCGGCCGGGCCGCTGCCCGCCGCGGCCACGTCGACGTCCGGCTCGGCCGCGAGGGCCGCGGCGAGCGACTCGGCGAAGATGCGGTGATCGTCCACCACCAGTACCCGGATACGAGCCACAGACACCCCCATGCCGCGTAGGTCCCGAGCGGTCCCCCCTGGACCCCCGGGGAGGCGGACCGTGTGCGGGTACGGCGCCCGGGGCGGGGTGTGTCAGCCGTACGGCCGCCGCCGTGACGCACTGACCACTGCCCCCGCACCCGGACGACGTACCCGACCGTCTCGCCCCCTGATCGAGCACCGGCCCCCACCGGCGCTCTGCTTCAGCGTACGGGCGGGGGCGGGGAGCGGAAGGTTATTCACAGAACTGATGGGCTGCGGTGTTTAAGGTGAGGCTCATGTTTCGTATTGAGACAGAAGTCGACAAAGAACGACGCGCTGTGCTGGGTGAACGGCTGGACGACAGCAACGCCGGACGCTCGGCGGCGATGGCCGCCCTGCGGGGAACCCCGGCGGAGGACGAAGTCCCGCTCCAGGTGTGGGCGTTGGACGCCGCGAGCGGCGAACTGGCGGCCGGGCTCGACGGTTTCACCTGGGGCCACTGGCTGCACGTGCAACTGCTGTGGGTGGCCGACGCGCACCGGGGGGCGGGGCTGGGGTCCCGACTGCTGGCGCGGGCGGAGTCGGCGGCCCGCGAGGAACGGGGCTGCCGCTACGCCCGGCTGGAGACGTGGGACTTCCAGGCGCCGGAGTTCTACCGGAAGCTGGGCTACGAGGTCGCCGGCCGCGTCGAGGACTACCCGCCGGGGGTGACGGAGTACATCCTCACGAAGCGGCTGGGCTGAGCGGGCGCCGCGGCCCCCGCTCGGCCCCGGTCGCACCGGGCGGCGGCCGTGCGGGGCCGCCTCACGCCGAGCGGTGCGCGCCCCGGGACGGTACGGCGGGGAAGACGCGGGGCGCGGTGAGACCGGCCGCCTCGAACGCCGCCCGGACCGACTTGGCGACGGTGTCCGACGCCGGCGACTCCACCAGGACGATCGCCGAGCCGCCGAAGCCGCCCCCGGTCATCCGCGCCCCCAGCGCCCCCGCCGCGTTCGCCGTCTCCACCACGAGGTCCAGCTCCGCGCACGAGACCCGCAGGTCGTCGCGGAGGGACGCGTGGCCCTCGGTGAGCAGCGGGCCCACCGCGCGCGGCGCGCCGTCGTCCAGGTGGGCGATCACCCGCTCCACGCGGTGGTTCTCGGTCACGACGTGGCGCACGTAGCGGCGTATCCGCTCGTCGTCCAGCGACGCAAGCACCTGTGCCAGCCCGTCGTGGGGCACGTCGCGCAGCGCCGCCACCCCCAGGGCCCGGGCTCCCGCCTCGCATCCCTCACGCCGTTCGGCGTACGCGCCGTCGCCCAGCGCGTGCTGGACGCGCGTGTCGACGACCAGGAGTTCCAGGCCGTGCGCGGCCAGGTCGAAGGGGACCTGGCGGCGCGCGAGGTCGCGGGTGTCCAGGTGCAGGGCGTGGCCCTGGGTGCAGCAGGCCGACGCCGTCTGGTCCATGATCCCGCAGGGCACGCCGACGAACGCGTTCTCGGCGCGTTGCGCGATCACCGCCAGCTCGGCCCCGGAGAGCCCCAGCGCGTACAGGTCGTTCAGGGCCAGCGCCGTGACCACTTCCAGGGCGGCGGACGACGAGAGTCCGGCGCCCGTCGGGACCGTCGACGCGAGGTGCAGGTCCGCGCCCCCGACGGCGTGTCCCGCCTCGCGCAGGGCCCACACCACACCGGCCGGGTACGCCGCCCACCCGCCGTCGGCGAGCGGCGGCGCGAGCGCGTCGACGCGGAGCCGGACGACGCCGCCTTCGACGTCCGCCGAGTGCAGCCGCAGGACGCCGTCGTCGCGCCGGGCGACCGCCGCGACGGCCGTGTGGGGCAGGGCGAGCGGCATCACGAAGCCGTCGTTGAAGTCGGTGTACTCGCCGATGAGGTTGACCCGGCCGGGCGCGGCCCACACTCCGTCGGGCTCGGCGCCGTACAGCGCGGCGAACGCCCGTGCGACGGCTTCCGCGTCGGTCATGCGTCCCGTTCCTCCCTGCGGGCGAACGCCCAGGCGTCCGCGACGATGCCCGCGAGGTCCGCGCGGGACGGCTTCCAGCCGAGCTTCTCGCGCGCCGTCTCGGCGGAGGCGACGAGCACGGCGGGGTCGCCGGCCCGGCGCGGCGCGGGGGTCTCGGGGATCGGGTGCCCGGTGACCTCGCGCACGGTCTCCACGACCTCGCGGACGGAGAAGCCGTTGCCGTTGCCGAGGTTGCAGATCAGGTGGGCGCCCGGCTCGGCCGCCTCCAGGGCCAGCAGGTGGGCCTCGGCGAGGTCGGCGACGTGGATGTAGTCGCGGACGCAGGTGCCGTCGGGGGTCGGGTAGTCGTCGCCGTACACCGCGATCGACTCGCGCCGGCCCTGCGCGACCTGGAGGACGAGCGGGATGAGGTGCGACTCGGGGTCGTGGCGCTCGCCGCAGTCGCCGTAGGCGCCCGCGACGTTGAAGTAGCGCAGCGAGACGGCCGCGAGCCCGTGGGCGGTGCTCTCGCCGCTGATCATGTGGTCGACGGCCAGCTTGGAGGCGCCGTAGGGACTGGTCGGCGCGGTGGGCGCGGCCTCCGTGATGGGAGTGGAGACCGGCTCCCCGTACGTCGCCGCCGTCGAGGAGAAGACGAGCTTGCGCACGCCCGCGTCGCGCATCGCGGCGAGCAGCGCCATCGTCCCGCCGACGTTGTTCGTCCAGTACTTCTCGGGGTCGGCGACGGACTCGCCGACCTGCGAGAACGCGGCGAAGTGCAGGACGCCGTCGTACGAGGGGTCCAGCCAGCGCGCGGCGTCCTGGACGCGGCCCTCGACGAAGGCGGCGCCGGCCGGGACGCCCTCGCGGAAGCCGGTGGAGAGGTCGTCGAGGACGGTCACCTCGTGGCCGGCCTCCAGGAGGTGGGCGGCGACCACGCTGCCGACGTACCCCGCGCCACCGGTGACCAAGTACTTGTGCTGACTCACTCGCTCGCTACCTCTCGCAGTCGCGCTGCCGCGGCCTCCGGCGGCACATCGTTGATGAACACATTCATGCCGGATTCGGAACCCGCGAGAAACTTCAGCTTTCCCGAAGTACGTCGGACGGTGAAGAGCTCGAGGTGCAGCCCGAACTCGGGTGCGAAGTCCGAGGGGCCGAACGGTGCCTGGTGCCACGCGGAGATGTACGGCGTCGGCGGCTCGCCGGGGCCGAAGATCCTGTCGAACCTGCGCAGGAGTTCCAGGTAGACGCGCGGGAACTCCGCGCGCGCGTCGTCGTCGAGGGCCGGCAGGTCGCGCACGCGGCGCTTCGGGTAGAGGTGCACCTCGTACGGCCAGTGCGCGGCGTACGGCACGAAGGCCACCCAGTGCTCGGCCTCCAGGACGACCCGGGCGCCCTCGGCGCGCTCGCGCGCCACGACGTCGTCGAAGAGGTTGCGCCCGGTCCCGGCCCGGTGCGCGGCCACGGAGCGGAGCATCAGCTCCGTGCGCGGGGTGACGAAGGGGTAGGCGTAGATCTGGCCGTGCGGGTGGCCGAGGGTGACGCCGATCTCGACGCCCCGGTTCTCGAAGCAGAACACCTGCCGTACGCCCGGCAGCCCGGCCAGCTCCCTCGTCCTGTCGGTCCACGCCTCCAAGACGAGACCGGCGCGCTCCTCGGTGAGGTCGGCGAAGGAGGCGTCGTGGTCCGAGGTGAAGCAGACCACCTCGCAGCGTCCGGCGTCCCCGGCGAGTGAGGGGAAGCGGTTCTCGAAGACGGCCACGTCGTAGGCGGCGGCCGGGATCTCGCTGTGCCGGCCCGCGCGGGACGGGCACAGCGGGCACTCGTCGGCGGGCGGGTGGTAGGTGCGGCCCTGGCGGTGCGAGGCGATGGCGACGTGGTCGCCGAGCAGGGGGTCGCGGCGGATCTGCGAGGTGGTGGCGACCGGGTCGAGGGGGCGTGGGTCCACGGCGTCGCGCACGGCGTCGTCCCGTGCGTCGTAGTAGAGCAGCTCCCGGCCGTCGGCCAGCCGGGTCGACGTCTTCTTCACGCGCGGCTCCTCACCACCATCCAACATAACCAAACACAACTAACCACGAGCCAACAGCACAGTCAACGGCCGGTCACGCGGCGCTCCATCACAATCAAACAAAGAACACCATCATAAGTATTCAGTTTCGCTACCCGGAGGCGTAGGTTCCGTCTCGATCGTGTCCTCGACGAAGACGAAGCAGGTCTCCATGCACTACCTGGCCGAAGGGCTACGGCTCCCCACCAACGGGCTCGACTACACGATTCTGGCGATCTACTTCGCCGTGGTCCTGGGCATCGGGTTCGCCGCCCGGGCCAGCGTGAAGACCAGCCTCGACTTCTTCCTCTCGGGCCGGTCGCTGCCGGCCTGGGTCACCGGTCTCGCGTTCGTCGCCGCCAACCTGGGGGCCACCGAGATCCTCGGCATGGCCGCCACCGGCGCGCAGTACGGCGTGGCCGTCGTCCACTGGTACTGGATCGGCGCCATACCCGCCATGGTCTTCCTCGGCCTGGTGATGATGCCGTTCTACTACGGCTCGAAGGTCCGGTCGGTCCCCGAGTTCCTCCTCCAGCGCTTCGACAGGCCGGCGCACCTGCTGAGCTCGGTCCTCTTCGCCTTCGCGGCCATCCTCATCGCCGGTGTGAACCTCTACGCCCTGTCGATCGTCGTCGAGGCGCTGCTCGGCTGGCCGCAGTGGGTGTCGATCGTCGTCGCCGGCTTCTTCGTGCTCGCGTACATCACGGTCGGCGGGCTGTCCTCGGCCATCTACAACGAGGTGCTCCAGTTCTTCGTGATCCTCGCCGCCCTCATCCCGCTCACCGTGCTCGGCCTGAAGCGGGCCGGCGGCTGGGACGGCCTGACCGGCTCGCTGGAGAAGAGCCACGGCGGCGACTTCCTCACCGCCTGGGGCGGCACGGGCATAGGCGACGCCAACCCGCTCGGCGCCAACTGGCTGACGATCGTCCTCGGGCTCGGCTTCGTCCTGTCCTTCGGTTACTGGACGACCAACTTCGCCGAGGTGCAGCGCGCCCTGTCCGCGAAGAACCTCTCCGCCGCCAGGCGCACCCCGCTGATCGCCGCGTTCCCCAAGA
This sequence comes from Streptomyces sp. NPDC054887, assembly GCF_053610585.1. Taxonomy (NCBI): domain Bacteria; kingdom Bacillati; phylum Actinomycetota; class Actinomycetes; order Kitasatosporales; family Streptomycetaceae; genus Streptomyces; species Streptomyces sp. NPDC054887. The sequence goes on from NZ_JBSGYQ010000007.1 coordinate 150,081, forward strand.
TCTTCATCGTGTTCCTGGTGATGATCCCGGGCCTGGTCGCCGCCGTGCTCGTGCCGAAGATCGGCACCGCGGGATCGGACCTGACGTACAACGACGCCATTCCGCTGCTCATGCAGGAGCTGCTGCCGAACGGGGTGCTGGGCATCGCGGTGACCGGTCTGCTGGCCGCGTTCATGGCGGGCATGGCGGCGAACGTGTCGTCGTTCAACACCGTCTTCACGAGCGACATCTGGGCGAAGTACGTGAAGCCGGGCCGCGACGACGCGTACTACCTGCGCTTCGGCCGGCTGATCACGGCGATCGGCGTGCTGGCCTCCATCGGCACGGCGTTCATCGCGGCCAGCTTCTCCAACATCATGAGCTACCTCCAGACGCTCTTCTCCTTCTTCAACGTCCCGATGTTCGTGGTCTTCGTCATCGGCATGTTCTGGAAGCGCGCCTCGATGAAGTCCGGCGTCTGGGGCCTGGTCGCGGGCACCGGCGCGGCGATGGTGAACTACTTCTGGATCTACAAGCAGGGCATCGTCGCGATACCGACCGACCAGGGCGCCAACTTCGTCTCCGCGATCGTCGGTTTCGTCGCCGGAGCGGTCGTCATGGTCGTCGTCACCCTCTTCACCGCGCCGAAGCCGGAGGCGGAGCTGGCGGGCCTGGTGTACGGCACGCGCTCCCCGGGTCTCGAGGAGCCGCCCGCCGAGGGCGACGACGCGTGGTACCGCAAGCCCGCCCTGCTCGGCTGGGGCGCGATCGTCATCGCCGCCCTGTGCTACGTCCCGTACTCCTTCTGACCGGAGGCCAGAACATGTCCGAGTTGCATCACGAAGTCTCCGAGCTGGAGCGCAAGTCCGCCACGGCGGCCCGCCTGTTCGACATCCGGCGCATCATCGGCGGCCTGTTCGCCGTCTACGGCGTGATCGTCACGATCGCCGGCATCACCGCGTCCGACGCGGATCTGAAGAAGGCGCAGGACGTCAACATCAACCTGTGGACGGGCCTCGCCATGCTGGCGCTCGGCCTCTTCTTCCTGGTCTGGCTGAAGCTGCGCCCGCTCGCCCCGCCCGCGGCGGAGCCCGGCGAGTAACCGGTCCCGCCCGCCCGGAGGGCTGTCCCCGAGGTCCGGGGTCAGCCCTCCTGTGCCGCCCGGTCCAGCAGGCCCGTGCGGGCCGCGAGCGCCGCCGCCTCCAGACGGGATCCGACGCCGAGCTTCATCAGGACCCGCTGGACGTGCGTACGGGCGGTGCTCGGCGCGATGCCCATGCCGGCCGCGATCAGCCGGGTGTCCTCGCCGTCCGCGACCCGCATCAGGACCTCGACCTCGCGGGGCGTCAGCATCCGCAGCAGCCGCCGGCCCTCGTCGTCGGGCTGCGCCGCCGGGTTCAGCAGCTCGGCGAACGCGCCCTGGAGGAGTTGCGGCGCCACCGCGGCCTCCCCCGCGCGCGCCTTGACCATGGCGCGCTCGACACCCTCGATGCGCTCGTCGTGGCGCACGTACCCGGACGCTCCGGCGGCGAAAGCGGCGGCGATGCCGCGCGGGCTCGGCACCGGGCCGAGGACGACGACCGCCACCTGCGGCCGCTCCCGCTTGATCCGGACGATGGGGTCGAACACCCCCGCCTCGGCGGGGGCCGCCGTACCGAAGAGGCAGACCTCGGGGGCCCTGCTGACGACCAGTTCGGCCGCTCCCGAGGTCGGGGCGGCCGACGCGAGCACCCGGTGCCCGCGCAGCTTGAGCGCCGATGCGAGCGCCTCGGCCAGCAATCGGTGGTCGTCGACCACCATGAGCCGCACGCCCATGCAAACCCCCCATAACCCTGCCCCTGAGCTGGCCCCCCGGCCCTCCTGACCCGGCAAGCTACACGCTTGTTCGAGGTTGCGCGCCCCCTACCGGTGAGAAGCCCCTCGGATTGTCGAATTCCACGCGATTCAGGACTACTTGCCGGGCCGGTGTGGGAAAGGGACGGCCCCGGCAGTGGAGTTCCACTGCCGGGGCCGTCGCGACCCGTGCGCCGGACGCGTCAGCGCGCGCCGAAGCCGATCGCCAGGTACCGCTTGTAGCCGGGGCGTTCCTGGCCCATCAGGCGCGTCGCCATGAACAGGCGCCCGTCGGCGTACCGGAACTCGGCGGAGTCCACCGTGAAGCTCGTCGCCACGTCCCGCACCGCCCGTTCGGCCGGGGCCTCCAGCAGCAGCGTCTGCTGGAAGGAACCGCCGTCGATGCTCACGACCTGGCCGCCCTTGTCGTACGGCGGGTACTTGTAGGCGATGACGTTGCCGCCGTCCATCCGGACGGGGTGCATCGTGTAGCGGTCGCCCGCGTCGGCGCGGTCGCTGGTCAGCTTGCCGGTGGCGAGGTCGAACGAGACGATCTCGTTCGTCCGGCCGCCCTCGCCGCCGCCCTCGTGCTCCTCGGTCGGCAGGTAGATCCTGCCGTTGCCGACGACGACCTTGGTGCAGCCCTCGGTGTCCCGGCACCTCGGCGCGTACTTCTCGGCGTCCGCCGCGATCCTGGCGCGCAGCTTGCCGGTCTTCTCGTCGATGGAGAAGAAGTCGGTCACGCCGCTGCCGTCGCCCGCGGTGTCACCGACGTCGGCGGCGGCGACCAGGGGCTTGGTGGAGACGATGCTGGCCTGGTCGACGCCGCTGGGCATCTTGTACTTGGCCAGCGGCGCGCCGGTCTTCGGGTTCAGGTACTCGACGGACAGCTGCGGGGCGCTGATCGATCCGCAGCTGCGCACGGTGGCGAGGGCCTCGCCACCGGCGTAGCCGACGTCGCGGCACTGCTCCGCGTTGGGCTTCGGCTGCCAGCGGACCTTGCCGGTGGCGACGTCGAAGGCGGCGCCGCCACGGGTGCCGCCGACGCCGACCGCGTCGCCGCCGATCGTGATCTCACTGAAGGTGATCTTGTCGTCGCCGTCCTTGACCGACTTCTGCCACACCAGCTTGCCGGTGCCGATGTCGATCACGCCGACCTCGGTGCACGGCGCGTACGTCGCGCCCGAGGGCATCGGTCCCGCGAAGAGGACGGCGGTCCTGTTGTCGTCGGTGACGTGCGGCGAGGCCGCGCAGACCTGACCCGTCAGGGGGATCGACCACAGCTCGGTGCCCTTGTCGAGGTCGTGGCCCACGACCTCGTTGAGACCGCTCTTGACGTACGCCTTGTCGGTGATCCAGGAGCCGTTGACCGAGGCGACCGAGTCCGTCACCTTCGGCGCGGGCAGCTGGAAGAGGACCTTGGCGCCGGTGTTGGCCGGCTTCTCCTCCTTGCCCGCGCCGTCGGGGGCGGGCTTGGCGTCCCCGCCGCCACCGCCGCCACCGCCGGTGGACCCGGCGGTGGTGTTCCGGGCCGGGTCGTCGCCGCCTCCGTCGCCGGACGCGTACCAGACGCCGCCGCCGACGATCAGCGCCACCGCGACCACCGCCGCGACGACGATGGCCGTGGTGCTGTTCATCTTCTTGCCACCGCCGCCGCCCTGCGGGGGCATGCCCTGCGGGTAGCCGTACGGGGGCTGCTGCTGACCGTACGGCTGCTGCTGCCCGTACGGCCCGGGCTGGCCGGGCTGGCCGGGCTGGCCCGGGTAGCCGTAACCGGGCTGCTGGCCCGGCTGGGCGGGCTGACCGGGCTGCGCCGGGTAGCCGTAGCCGGGCTGCTGGGGCGGGGGCGTCTGCGGGTAGCCGTAGCCCGGCTGGTCGGCCGGCGGGGTCGGGGCGCCGAAGCCGCCCGCGGGCGGGGGCGTCGGGGCGCCGAACCCGCCCTGCGGGGGCTCGTTCGGCGGCGGGGGCGGTGGCTGCGTCATGGCGTGCGTACCTCGGGAGAAGGGGAGTCGAAGACGGGGGGAAGGACCCGGAACTCAGTCACCGGCCGTCACTTGCCGAAGACCATCATGGTCTTCGTCTCCTTCTCCTCCTCGTCGTTGGAGGCGCTGACGCGGGAGGCGACGACGTACAGCCGGCCGCCCTCGTAGGCGATCTTCGTGCTGAAGAAGCCGTTCTCGATCTCGGCGGTCGACTGCGGGTTCTGCATCAGCGTCTTCGGCTTGCCGCCCGAGGGGGCGATGGTCGCGAGCGCGCCGGCCTTGTCGTACGAGGCGTCCATGTGCACCAGGACCTCGCCGCCCTCCATCTTCAGCGGCATCATGGGGCGCTCGCCCTTGGAGCGCCACTTCGGCTTGCCGGTGTCGAGGTTGAAGGCGACGACCTCGTTGCTGCGCTCCAGGCCGCTCGACTTCTCGGCGGTCGCCATGTAGAAGGAGTTCGCGTCGGCGGCGACGCCGGAGCAGCCTTCGAGGTTGCGGCCGAAGATGACGAAGCTGCCGCCGCACTGGGGCTGGAACTTGTCCGTGCCGCCGTCGATCTCCGAGCGCAGCTTGCCCTTGTCGGTCAGGGCGATGACGCTCCACGTCTTCTTCGCGCGCTCCTGCACGGACACGACGAGCGGGGAGACGGAGTAGACCCGGTCGACCTGCCAGCCCTTGGCGAGCGGGTAGCTCCACTTGACCTTGCCGGTGGCCGGGTCGTGCTCCTGGATCCGCTCGTGGTTCTTGGCGGCCTCGCCGGTGGAGCAGGCGGCTGCGGCGATCAGCTTGGCGCTGCTGGTGAAGGCGTACGGCTGGCACTCACCGGGGAGCTTGCTCCACAGGACCTTGCCGTCCTTCAGGCTGTAGGCGGTGGAGTGACCGGTGCGGCCGGCGGTGACGGTGTTGCCGCTGATGGCGATCGTGATGTCGGAGAGGAGGTCGAACAGGCCCTCCTTCTTCACCTCGGCCTTCCAGCCCGCCTTGCCGGTCTTGAGGTCGACCATCTGCAACTGGCTGCACTTGGCCTTGTCGGTGGTGCCGTCCTTGACGCCGATGACGATCTTGCCGTCCTCGGCGGCCCTGACGGGCGCCGCGCAGATCTGGGTGGAGAGCGGAAGGTTCCACTTCTCCTTGCCGCTGGTCGTGTCGTAGGCGGCGACCTTCTTGTACATCGCCTTGACGACGAGGCCGTCGGTGAACCACGGGCCGTACACGTCGGCGCCGTTGCGCGGCAGGTCCACGTCGTTCTTCTGGAGCCACAGCACCTTGGACTCGCCCGACTGGCGGCCGGCGTTGAGGTCGTCGCCCGCGTCGCGGTCGCCGGTGGGGTCGCCGCCGGTGTCGCCGGTGGGCAGTCCGCCGCCCTGCTTGCCGTCGTTGGTGTTCCCGGCGACGGGCCGCTTCTTCTTGCCGCCGTCCTCGCCGCTGGTGGCGATGTAGACGCCGCCGACGACGACGAGGAGCGCGGCGAGGGCCGCGCCGATGATGACGGCGGGCTTGCCCTTGAAGGAGCCGCCGCCGCCGTTGCCGGGCGCGGGCGCGCCCGGGTAACCGCCGTAGGGGCCCGGCTGCTGCTGGCCGTACGGGCCGGGCTGCTGGCCGTAGGGGCCCGCCTGCTGACCGTACGGTCCGGGCTGCGGCTGGCCGTACGGGCCCGCCTGGCCGGGCTGCTGGCCCGGCTGGCCCGGGTAGCCGTACCCGGGCTGGGGCGCCTGCGGCGGTGCCTGCGGGTAGCCGTAACCGGGCTGCGCCGGAGGCTGCTGCGGCGGTCCGGCCGGCGGGGCCGGCGGCATCTGCGGCGGCTGGGCAGGCGGCTGGGGCGGCTGCTGCCGGGGGTCCTGGGGGGCTCCGAAGCCGCCCTGCGGCGGCTGGTTGGGCGGCTGAGACATCAGCGCTTACCTCTTCACACGAGACCGCCGCCCGTTCGGTCTCCCCCGCAATTCCGGGCGGCGTAACTCCCCCGGAAAGGAGCGAATCGGGCTTGAGCCCCGCAGTTCTACGACAGTCGAGCGGGGCTTCTTTCTATCACCCGGGCCCTCGTGAACGAGGGCCCGGCCCGCCCCTGTTCCCAAGGGAGGACCGGGCCGTGACGCGCTCGTTATGCGGCTTCACGCAACGTCTACGCGTCCTCGGCGAGTTCCATCCAGCGCATCTCCAGCTCGTCGCGCCCCGCGACGAGTTCGCGCAGCTCCGCGTCGAGCAGGGCCACCTTCTCGAAGTCGGTGGCGTTGTCCGCGATTTGGGCGTGCAGTTTCGTCTCCTTGTCGGAGAGCTTGCCGAGCTGGCGCTCGATCTTCTGCATCTCCTTCTGGGCGGCGCGCGCGTCGCCCGACGCCTTCTTCTTCGCGGGCGCGGCCGGGGCGGGCGCGGGGGCCGCCGCGTCGATGGCCTGCTGCCTGCGCTCCAGGTACTCGTCGATCCCGCGCGGCAGGTTGCGCAGCGTCTGGTCGCCCAGCAGCGCGTACACCTTGTCCGTGGTCCGCTCGATGAAGAACCGGTCGTGGGAGATGACGACCATCGAACCCGGCCAGCCGTCGAGCAGGTCCTCCAGCTGCGTCAGCGTCTCGATGTCCAGGTCGTTGGTCGGCTCGTCGAGGAACAGCACGTTCGGCTCGTCCATCAGCAGCCGCAGGATCTGGAGCCGCCGCCGCTCACCGCCGGACAGGTCGCCGACGGGCGTCCACTGCTTCTCCTTGGTGAACCCGAACTGCTCGCAGAGCTGGCCCGCCGTCATCTCGCGGCCCTTGCCGAGGTCGACCCGGTCCCGTACGCGCTGGACGGCTTCGAGCACGCGCAGCTTCGGGTCGAGTTCGCCGACCTCCTGCGAGAGGTACGCGAGCTTCACCGTCCGGCCGACGACGACCTTGCCGGCGACCGGCTGGGCGTCGCCCTGGGTGCGCGACGCCTCGGCGAGGACACGCAGCAGCGACGTCTTGCCCGCGCCGTTCACGCCGACGAGACCGACGCGGTCGCCGGGGCCGAGCTGCCACGTCAGGTGCTTGAGCAGCACCTTCGGCCCGGCCTGGACGGTGACGTCCTCGAGGTCGAAGACCGTCTTGCCGAGCCGGGAGTTGGCGAACTTCATCAGCTCGGAGGTGTCGCGCGGCGGCGGCACGTCGGCGATGAGCTCGTTGGCCGCCTCCACGCGGAAGCGCGGCTTCGACGTACGGGCGGGCGCGCCGCGCCGCAGCCACGCCAGCTCCTTGCGGACCAGGTTCTGCCGCTTGGTCTCCTCGGTGGCGGCGATGCGCTCGCGCTCGGCGCGCGCGAAGACGTAGTCGGAGTAGCCGCCCTCGTACTCGTGCACGGCTCCGCGCTGCACGTCCCACATGCGGGTGCAGACCTGGTCGAGGAACCAGCGGTCGTGGGTGACGCAGACGAGCGCGGAGCGGCGGGCCTGAAGGTGCTGGGCGAGCCAGGCGATGCCCTCGACGTCGAGGTGGTTGGTGGGCTCGTCGAGGACCAGCAGGTCCTGCTCCTCGATGAGCAGCTTGGCGAGCGCGATACGGCGGCGCTCACCGCCCGACAGCGGTCCGATGACGGTTTCGAGGCCGTGCTCGAAGCCGGGCAGGGAGAGCCCGCCGAACAGGCCGTTCAGTACGTCGCGGATCTTGGCCGTGCCGGCCCACTCGTGGTCCGCGAGGTCGCCGATGATCTCCTGGCGGACGGTCGCGGCGGGGTCGAGCGAGTCGTGCTGGGTGAGGACGCCGAGGCGCAGGCCGCCGTTGTGCGTGATGCGGCCGCTGTCGGCCTCCTCCAGCTTCGCGAGCATCCGGATGAGGGTCGTCTTGCCGTCGCCGTTGCGGCCGACGACGCCGATCCGGTCGCCCTCCGACACGCCGAGGGACACGCCGTCGAGCAGGGCACGGGTGCCGTACACCTTGCTGACTGCCTCGACATTGACCAGGTTGACGGCCATGGGTGCGCGCTCCAGGGACGGGAAAGGGACAGACGCTCAAGCGTAGTCGCCCGCCGGACCCTCCTGACGCCCACCCGGTCCGCCGGGCCCCCCGCCCCCGCCCGGGACGGCACGCGCCCGCGGGATCCGCCCCGCCGTCTCGACGAGCAGCCAGCCCGCGAGGGCCGTCAGGACCGCCGCGGGAGCGCTGATCCGTACGGCGACGAGGACGGCCGTACGTCCCTCGAGGAGCCCTCCGAAGCCGACCATCGAGAGCCCGAGCACCCCGAACAGGCTCAGCGTGACGCCTAGGGCCGCCGCCAGGCCCGCGAAGCGGCCGGGAGCGTCCGGGGAAGGGCGGCCGGGCGCGGGCCGCTCGAAGCCCCGGAACGCCGCCACGCACAGCGCGGTCAGCACCGCCGCCGCCGCGAAGCGCACGGGCACCTGCGCCCACCAGGCCCCGCTCGCCGGCGCGGGCAGCGGCAGGTCGAGGGCGAGCATCGCGCCGTAGACGCCGAGCATCGCGGTCAAATGCCACAGGAACGCCGTCATGGCGACGCCGTTCGCGGCGACGACCGCCCGCCAGACACGGGGGCGGGCGACCAGGCGCGCGCCGGGTCCGCGCAGCAGCTCGACCGCGCCGACGAGCCACAGGCCGTGGGCGAGGAGCGCGAGCGTCGGCGGGGCCATGTTGCTGACCTTCTCGCCGGGCATCCCCACCATGCTCAGCGGGTACGGCCCGAGGGCGACCAGCGCGGCGGCGGCGGCCAGCCCGCCGGCGGCGAGCACGGCGGGCCTGCCGATCCGCCCGTCGGCGCGCAGGAAGCCGAGCTGGTGGACGGCGAGCCAGACGAAGGCGAAGTTGAGGAACTCGACGTACGGAACCCCCGCCGCGAAGCGCAGCACGTCGACGGCGGCGGCGGCGAGGGCGAGGCCGGCGAAGGCGGCCCAACCGTGCCGCTCGTGCAGCTTCAGCAGGAGTGGCGTGAAGGCCACCATGGCGAGGTAGATGCCGATGAACCACAGCGGCTGGGCGACGAGCCGCAGCGCGACCCCCGTGAGCCCGTCCCGCCCGCCGAGGGCGAGCGCGGCGACGCCCCAGACCAGCACGAAGGCCATGGTCGGCCGCAGCAGCCGCTGGAGCCGGGCGCGCACGAACACGGAGTAGACGGCGTCGTGCCGGCGGCGCAGCGACCGGTAGGAGAGCGCGTGCGAGAACCCGCCGACGAAGAAGAACACCGGCATCACCTGCAACGCCCAGGTGAGGATCTGGAGTTCCGGCAGGACGGCGAGGAGGTTCCCCACCCGGCCGTCGCCGGACACGGCGGCCATCAGCCAGTGGCCGGCGACGACCGTGCCGAGCGAGGCGACGCGCAGCAGGTCCACGTACCGGTCGCGCCCGGCGGGTGTCCGGTCGGCGAGTTCGCGCACACTGTTTCCCATGCGGGCAGGCTGCCGCCCCCGCCCACCGCCCCGGCAGAGCGCGCGTACTCAGATCCGCCTAGGTACCGACGACCGTGGCGCCCGGCGCCGGGGACTGCGCGACCCGTGCCGTGCGGCAGGTGCCCGAGGCGACGAGGGCCGCCGCGACCGACTCGGCCGCGTCCGCGTCCTTCGCCAGGAACGCCGTGGTGGGACCCGACCCCGACACCAGGCCCGCCAGTGCGCCGGCCTCCGCGCCCACCGCGAGGGTGGCGGCGAGGGAGGGGCGCAGGGACAGGGCCGCGGGCTGGAGGTCGTTCACCAGGGCCCCGGCGAGCGCCGCCGCGTCACCGGTGCGCAGGGCGTCCAGCAGCGCCGGACGGGCCGTGGGCGCGGGAACCCGGGTGCCGGCGGTCAGGCGGTCGAACTCCGCGTACACGGCGGGCGTCGAAAGGCCGCCGTCCGCCACCGCGAACACCCAGTGGAACGCCCCGCCCACCTCGATGGCGGACAGCTTCTCCCCCCGCCCGGTGCCCAGAGCGGCCCCGCCCACCAGGCTGAACGGCACGTCACTGCCCAGTTCGGCGCAGATCTCCAGCAGTTCGGCCCGCGAGGAGCGCGTACCCCAGAGCGTGTCGCAGGCCAGCAGCGCGCCGGCGCCGTCGGCGCTGCCGCCCGCCATGCCGCCCGCGACCGGGATGTCCTTGTCGATGTGCAGGTGCACGTCGGGCGACAGCCCGTGGCGGGCCGCCAGCGCGAGGGCCGCGCGCGCCGCCAAATTCGTGACGTCGAGGGGGACCTGACCGGCGTCGGGCCCCGAGCAGGTGATGCGCAGCGCGTCCGACGGGGTGGCGGTGACCGTGTCGTACAGGCCCACGGCGAGGAAGACGTTCGCGAGGTCGTGGAAGCCGTCCGGCCGCGCCCCGCCGACCGCGAGCTGCACGTTGACCTTCGCCGGTACCCGGACCGTGACCGTCATGCTCCCGCTCCCTTGTGCTCCGCGATGCGCGCGAACTCCTCCACCGTCAGCGACTCGCCCCGGGCCTGCGGCGAGATGCCGGCCGCGACCAGCGCGGCCTCCGCGGCCGGAGCCGATCCGGCCCAGCCGGCCAGGGCCGCCCGCAGCGTCTTGCGCCGCTGGGCGAACGCCGCGTCGACCACCGCGAAGACCTCCGCCTTCGTGGCGGCGGTCCTGACGGGTTCGGCCCGCCGCACGAGCGACACCAGGCCCGAGTCGACATTGGGCGCGGGCCAGAACACGTTCCGGCCGATCGCTCCGGCCCGCTTCACGTCGGCGTACCAGCACGCCTTCACCGACGGCACGCCGTACACCTTGTTGCCGGGCCGGGCGGCGAGGCGGTCGGCGACCTCCGACTGGACCATCACCAGCGTCCGCTCGATGCTCGGGAAGCGCTCCAGCATGGTGAGCAGCACCGGAACGGCCACGTTGTACGGAAGGTTGGCGACCAGCGCGGTCGGCGGCGGCCCCGGCAGCTCGGTGACGTGCATCGCGTCGGAATGCACCAGCGCGAACCGGTCGGCCCGCTCCGGCATCCGCGCCGCGATCGTGGCGGGCAGCGCGGCGGCGAGCACGTCGTCGATCTCCACGGCCACGACCCGCTCGGCGGCCTCCAGCAGGGCGAGAGTCAGCGAGCCGAGGCCCGGCCCCACCTCGACGACCACGTCGTCGGCCCGCACCTCTGCGGTCCTCACGATGCGCCGGACCGTGTTGGCGTCGATGACGAAGTTCTGGCCGCGCTGCTTGGTCGGGCGCACGCCGAGCGCCGCCGCCAGCTCCCGGATGTCGGCGGGACCCAGCAGGTCGTGCGGGGAAGGCGTCTCAGAAGGCTCAGTGCTGCTCACCGCTCAAGCCTAAGGGCCCCAGCACCCCACCCCGCTCCCCGCACCGAAGCAGACACGTGGACGCCCCCCAGGGAACCCCCGCCCTGCCCGCCCACTCCCCGGCACCGCACGAAACGAGCGCGCTGCCCGCACTCCCACGGCGGCCGAAGGGCACAGCGGGGGCACTCCCCACAACGGCCGGAGGGAACGAGCGGGGGCACTCCCCACGATGCCCGAGGGGACGTGCCGGGGCGCTCCCCACGATGCCCGAGGGGACGTGCCGGAGCGCTCCCCGCAGGGTGCCGAACGCAACCACCCCGAAGACCACACCACCCCGCACGTTCGGCACCCGAGGAGACGCCCCGGCACGGCACCGACCCCAAAGCCCCCGCACGGCAGGGCACCGCCTCCAGGGCCCCGCACGGCAAGCCACTCAGTGCCGGCACCTCAAGCCCCGCCCGGCCCCGCCCCCGCACAGCGCACCGCCCCGCGCAGCCCCCGCATCACCCCCGCAGCCGCCCCCCACAGTGCGGCCAAGGACTCGCCCCCCGCTGCACGTACAGCTTCTTCGCCCGGAACGTCTGCTCCTCCGCGCCCGCGTCCTGCGGCCGCCCGCTCCCGCCCAGCTCCTGCCACGTCCGCGTGTCGAACTGGTACAGCCCGCCGTAGTTCCCGGTCGCGTCCACCGCCCCCGGCCGCCCCCCGGACTCGCAGTGCGCGAGCCCGCTCCAGTTGAGCCCGTCCGCCCCGGCCACAGAGGCCGGCTTCTCCTTCGTACCGACCCTGACGAGCCGCGCGACCGGCTCCCGCGCGATCTCCTGCGCGATCCGCCGCGGCTTCTGCCGCACCCCGTTGACCGTACGCACGAAGTACGTCACCCGTCGCGACCCGACCTCACCCGCCCGCTCCACGACCTCCGTGCCCTCGAAGAGCGTCGGGTCCGCGGTCCGCACCACGTCGTACGGGATGGGCTCCTCGCGCACCTCCTTCGCCCCCCGGATCCGCATCACGGTGACGGTCTGCCCGTCGCGCGGGAAGCTGCCGGCCGGCACGGAGGTGGTGTCCTGGCCGCGCAGGCTGATGCCGGCCTCAGCCAGCGCCTCGCCGACGGTCGCGGCGTTCGTACGGATGGTGCGCTCGCGGCCGTCGGCCATGAACGTCACGGTCCGCTCGGTGCGGACGTCGAGGGCGAGTCCGGCCCGCCCGATCCGCAGGGAGCGCGAGGCGGAGAGGTACGCGCCCTCGGCGCGCACCCCGAGCTGGCGCAGTGCGCCCTCGACCGTGCCGGCGGTCGTCCAGACCCGGTGCCGCTGCCCGTCCAGGGTCAGCGTCACCGGGCGGCCGTACCGCACGACGACCTCGTCGCCGTTGGCCAGCTCCGCGCCGGGGGCGGGCGCGACGAGGTCGTGCGCCCCCACCTCGACGCCCTCGTCCTCCAGCAGCTCGGTGACGTCGTCGGCGAAGGTGTGCATCGTGCGGGGGACGCCGTCGACGCTCAGCCTGACCGCCTTGTCGCTGGCGACGAACGCCGAGGTGCCGCCGGCGAGGAACGCGACGACCAGCGCCTGCGGGACGAGCCGCCGCAGTGCCTCGGGCCGCTCGGCCTCCTTGCGCCGCCGGGCGGCCCGGCGGGCCTCCGCCCTGCCCCCGGCGCGTCCCACGCCGTCGCGCGCCGCCCCCTGACGCGGCAGCCGGCCGTCCCGCAGCTCGTACGAGGCCGCGTACGTATCGGCGCTGTACTCCCGGTACTCCCCCGCCCCGACCCGGCCCCCGTCCCCGACTCCCGCATCAGCCGCCGGATCTACCGCCGGACCCACCGTCCCCACCGCCGGGACCACCGTCTCCACCGCCCGGCGGCCGCTGCCACGCACCGCCCGGTGACTGCCCTGCGAATAACCCACGACGCTCCAGTAGTCCGGTCCGCCCCGATGACGCTGCGGCCCGGGACACTAGCGGAGCTGTCGTCACTCTCCAAAGCAACACGACCACACCGCGTGAAAGCGCGGACGCGGGGGACGGCCCGTCAGTAGTCGAACGCGCGGGCCGTGTTCGCCGCGAGCGCCCCGGCGAGAACGTCCTCCTCGATGCCCCGGACGGCGGCCATCGCCCGCACGGTGACCGGAATGAGGTAGGGCGCGTTGGGCCGTCCGCGGTACGGCGCCGGCGTCAGGAACGGCGCGTCCGTCTCCACGAGGACCAGCTCCAGGGGCGCGACGGCGAGCGCGTCCCGCAGCGGCTGCGCGTTCTTGAAGGTCATGTTGCCGGCGAAGGACATGTAGTAGCCCTTGCGGGCGCAGATCTCGGCCATGGCGGCGTCGCCGGAGTAGCAGTGGAAGACGGTGCGCTCGGGCGCGCCCTCCTCCTCCAGGACGCGCAGCACATCGGCGTGCGCCTCGCGGTCGTGGATGACGAGCGCCTTGCCGTGGCGCTTGGCGATCTCGATGTGGGCCCGGAAGGACCGCTCCTGGGCGGCCATGCCTTCGGGGCCCGTACGGAAGTAGTCGAGACCGGTCTCGCCGACCCCCCGCACGTACGGCAGGGACGCCAGCCGGTCGATCTCGGTGAGCGCGTCGTCGAGGGCCCCGTCGCCGCCCCCGGCGCGCGCCCCCTGCCGGGACCAGCCGTCGGGGTCGCCGAGGACGATGCGCGGGGCCTCGTTGGGATGCAGGGCCACGGCGGCGTGCACATTGTCGTGGGCCGCCGCGGTCTCGGCCGCCCACCGCGAGCCCTTCACGTCACAGCCCACCTGGACGACGGTCGTGACCCCGACCGAGGCGGCCTTGGCGAGGGCCTCCTCGACGGTGCCGTCCTGCATGTCCAGGTGGGTGTGCGAATCGGCGACCTCTCCCCGGAGGGGTTCGGGCAGCGGCGGGAGTGCGTCCTTGGGGCTCATGGTCACGATCGTACGAAAACCGCGAGCCCCGCTTCCGGCGCCGGTGCGGACGTGGCGCTTGCGCCCCCGCCGGTCACTTCCCGTGCCGGTGCAGGTGCAGCAGGTCGGACAGGTGCCACTCGTGCTTCACCCGTACCGGGCCGGGGGCGTCCTCCCTGGCCGGCCCGGGGATCCCGGAGACCGGTCCGGCCATGGGCGCGTCCACCACGGCGGCGCGGAGCATGTCCCTGATCGACGAGACCTGCCCCGCCTTCATGATGCGCACGACGTGCCCGCCGCAGTTGAGGCAGGTGGGGCGGGAGAGCGGCGAAGGGACCCGCTGACCGTCGGCCGTGTAGACCACGAACGCGTGGCCGTCGCCGTCGACGTGGTGGTGTATCTCGAAGGACTGCTCCCAGCCGTGCCCGCACCTCATACAGGCGAAGGCATACGCCTCGTGAACGGTCATGCCCGTGCCGGCGGTGTCTGCGATCTCGCTCATGCCAGCTCCTTTCCACTGGGTCCAGTGGACGCCTGTTCCGGCGGGAGCGCATCGGTGCCTGTCGAGATATGGAGCGGCCTTGGCCCTTCCATGAAGAAAGGCCCGGTGCGCGGTCGGTGCGCGGTTCTCGCTTGGGACGGCTTTAGTTATTCACGATAGTCCTTTGCCGTCCCCGGGGCCCGTCCGTGCCGCGTTCTTTGCCGCGACGACGGCATCGAACACCTCGCGCTTGGGCAGCCCGGCCTCGGCGGCGACGGCCGCGATGGCCTCCTTGCGCCGCTCCCCCGCCTCCTCGCGCACCTGCACCCTGCGCACCAGCTCCGCCGGGTCCAGTTCCCGCACCGTCTCGGCGGCTCCTTCGACGACGACGGTGATCTCGCCGCGCACCCCTTCGGCCGCCCATTCGGCGAGCGCCTTGAGCGGGCCGCGCTTCACTTCCTCGTACGTCTTGGTCAGCTCGCGGCACACGGCGGCCCTGCGCTCGTCGCCGAAGACCTCGGCCATCGCCGCGAGGGTGTCGTCGAGCCGGTGCGGGGCCTCGAAGAACACCATCGTCCGCCGCTCGTCCGCGACCTCGCGCAGCTTGCCGAGGCGCTCGCCGGCCTTGCGCGGCAGGAAGCCCTCGAAGCAGAAGCGGTCGACGGGCAGGCCGGACAGGGCGAGGGCGGTGAGCACGGCCGACGGGCCGGGCACCGCGGTGACCCTGATGTCCTTCTCGACGGCCGCGGCGACCAGCCGGTAGCCCGGGTCGGAGACGGACGGCATGCCCGCGTCGGTGACCAGGAGCACCCGCTTGCCGTCCTCCAGCGCCTCGACGAGTTCGGGTGTACGGGCGCTCTCGTTGCCCTCGAAGTAGGAGACGACACGCCCCGTCGTCTGTACGCCGAGCGCCTGCGTCAGGCGGCGCAGCCGCCGGGTGTCCTCGGCCGCCACGACGTCGGCCGTCGCGAGTTCGGCGGCGAGGCGGGGCGGCGCGTCGGCCACGTCCCCGATGGGCGTCCCCGCGAGCACGAGCGTTCCGGCCGTTCCGGGCGCCGCGGCCGTTCGAGCCGTTCGAGTCGTTCCAGTCGTTCCAGTCACAAGTGCCATCCTCGCAGGGCGCGCACACGACGCGCACAGATGTGTTCCCTACGATGGCGCGGTGACCAGTACCGCGTCAGAAGCCCAGCAGGGCCGGGCCCCCGGGGACCAGCCGCCGTCGTGGCAGCAGCGGCTGCGCCGATACGGCTACGCGCCCAGGCCCGACACCGGGCTGCGCGAACGGCTCGTGCCGCCCTTCAGCAGGCCCGGCACGCAGATCTGGAGGGTGCTCGGCGTGCCGCCCGTGCTCGCCGGCCACCTGGTGCGGTGGGCCGCGTGGGGCGGCCCGCTGCTGGTCGCGCTGGTCGCCGGCCTGCTCCGGTTCTGGCACCTGGGCAGCCCCAAGGCGGTGATATTCGACGAGACGTACTACGCGAAGGACGCCTGGGCGCTCATCCACCAGGGGTACGAGGGCCAGTGGCCGAAGGACATCGACAAGTCGGTGCTGGCCGACCCTTCGGGGGTCACGGTCCCGGCCGATCCCGGCTACGTGGTCCATCCGCCGGTCGGCAAGTGGGTCATCGGCATCGGTGAACAGCTCTTCGGGTTCACGCCGTTCGGCTGGCGGTTCATGGTCTGCGTCCTCGGGACGCTGTCGGTCCTGATGCTCTGCCGGATCGGGCGCCGCCTGTTCCGCTCGACGTTCCTGGGCTGCCTGGCGGGCGCGCTGCTCGCGGTGGACGGCCTGCACTTCGTGATGAGCCGCACGGCCCTGCTCGACCAGGTGCTGATGTTCTTCGTGCTGGGCGCGTTCGGCTGCCTGCTGGTCGACCGGGACCGGGCGCGGCGGCGGCTCGCGGCGGCGCTCCCCACGGACGACGAGGGCGTGCTGCGCCCGGACGCCGAGGTCGCGCGGCGGCTGCGGCTGGGGTGGCGGCCGTGGCGGATCGCGGCGGGCGTGTGCCTGGGCCTGGCGTTCGGCACGAAGTGGAACGGTCTGTACATCCTGGCCGCGTTCGGCCTGATGACGGTCCTGTGGGACGTGGGCGCGCGCCGGACCGCGGGCGCGGGCGCGCCGTACGCCGCCGTGCTGAGGCGGGACGTCGCGCCGGCGTTCGTGTCGACGGTCGTGGTCACCTTCGTGACGTACGTCGTCTCCTGGACGGGCTGGATCGTCACCCGGGGGGGCTACTACCGGGACTGGGCCCAGGGAGCCGGCAAAGGCGGCTCCTTCACGTGGCTGCCGGACTGGCTGCGCAGCCTGTGGCACTACGAGACCGAGGTCTACAGCTTCCACATCAACCTGACGTCGGGCCACACCTACCAGTCGAACCCGTGGAGCTGGATCGTCCTGGGCCGCCCGGTGTCGTACTTCTACGAGTCCCCGAAGCCCGGCGAGGAGGGCTGCCCGGCGAAGGAGACGAGCGACTGCGCCCAGGAGGTACTGGCGCTGGGCACCCCGCTGCTGTGGTGGGCGGCGTGCTTCGCGCTCCTGTACGTGCTGTGGCGCTGGGCGCTGCGGCGCGACTGGCGGGCGGGAGCGATCGCGTGCGGCGTCGCGGCGGGCTGGGTCCCGTGGTTCTTCTACCAGGAGCGCACGATCTTCCTGTTCTACGCCGTCGTCTTCCTGCCGTTCCTGTGCCTGGCGGTGGCGATGATGATCGGCGCGATGCTGGGCCCGCCGCACGCGCACGAACGGCGGCGGGTGGCGGGAGCGGTCGGTGCGGGAGTCCTCGTACTCCTCATCATCTGGAACTTCGTCTACTTCTGGCCGATCTACACCGGGCAGACGATCCCGATAGACGCCTGGCGCGACCGCATCTGGTTCGACACCTGGGTGTAGTGCCGCGGAGGACGGGCCCGGCGCCGCGGGGCGCCGGGCCCGTCCTGCCGTCGGGCGGTGCTGACGCGCCTACCTGCCGGGGTCGATGTCGTCGTCGGTGGCTTCGATGCGTTCCTTGCGGACCGTGCCCTTCACGGTCTCCTCCTCGGTGACCTCTTCGGCCTTCATCCGCACCCGCTCCACCGGCTCGGCCCTGGTCTCGACCACAGGGCGCTCCGCGTGCAGGGTGACCTCGTGCTCGGCCTCGGTGATCTCCGGTCCGGACAGCGCCTCGCCGCGGTTGGCGTCGGTGATCGGCTCCCGCTCCACCCGGACCTCTTCGTGGCGCACCGGGATGGTCTGCTGCTGCTCCTCGGTGACGACGTACTTGCGCAGTCTGGCCCGGCCGGCCGCGCGGCGCTCGGTGCCGACGTGCATCTCCTCCTCGGACCGGGTCATCGCGTCGTCGCCGGTGGAGGTGCCGGCCGCCGCGGTCCCCTCCCGCGCCCAGCCGCCCTCGCCGGGCTGGTTGGCCTGGTGCCACGCGGCGTCCCATTCGACGCCGTAGTACTCGTAGAGGCGGTGCTCCTCCTGCTCGGAGAGATGGCCACCGGCGTCCACGTCGACGTTGGGCGCGTCCTTGACCTTGCTCTTGGCGTAGGGCACCTCGAGGTGGTCGCCGACCACGCTGGCGTCGCGTATCGGCACGAACGACTCACTGGTGCCGAACAGGCCCGTCTTCACGGTGACCCACTCGGGCCGGCCCGTCATGTCGTCGAAGAAGACATGCTTGGCCTCACCGATCTTGTTCCCCTCGCCGTCGTGGACGGGGTGGTCGAGGACCGTGGGAATCTGCTCACGAGTGATCATTTGTGTCCCTCTCGTCGTGTCGGGCTCCCCGTGCGGGTGTCCACTTCCCCCGGGGGACAAAACCCCCAAAAGGGAGAATTTTGCTTCTTTCGCCCGAATCGGCGTCCGTCCCGGTCTCGTAACAGCCCCCTCCGGCGTCCCCCGCCTCCCGTAAGGTGCGGTACTGCACCTCTTGAACGTGTTCAGTTCAGCAGAACTCCTGGGGAGGGGACCGCACGACATGCGCAGTGGAGCGAAGGTCGCCATAGTCGGCGGGGTGTTCCTGGCCACGGCCGGAGGGGTGGCCTACGGGGCGTACTCGGTGTTCGGCGAGGAGACCGGCGGGGGGCCGGGCGACGTCAGGAGCCTGTCCGCGCCGAAGCGGACGGGCCCGCCGAGCGCGGAGGAGGTCGCGGACACCGCCGGGGACTTCCTCGCCGCCTGGGCGAAGGGCGACGCGAGCGCCGCCGCGGGACTGACCGACGACTCCGCGACCGCGCGACCCGCCCTGTCCGGCTACCGGGACGCGGCGCACATCAGCGAGGTCGAGCTGAAGCCCGGCACGCCGGTGGGGGCGACCGTGCCGTTCACCGCCGACGCCACCGTGACGTACAAGGGCACGAGCAAGTCCCTCTCGTACGCGTCGGAGCTGACGGTCGTGCGCGGCCTCACCTCGGGCGAGGCGCTGGTCGACTGGAAGCCGTCCGTACTGCACCCGGAGCTGGAGGACGGCGAGGTGCTGAGGACGGGACCGGCTTCGGCCCCGGCCGTCAAGGCGGTCGACCGCACCGGCGCAGAGCTGACGAAGAAGCGGTACCCCTCGCTCGGGCCCGTCCTGGACGCGTTGCGGGAGAAGTACGGGAAGAAGGCGGGCGGGACCCCCGGCGTCGAGCTGAGCATCGAGAGCGCCGATGGCGACGGCGTCGCCCCGCGCTCCCTGCTCACCCTCGCCAAGGGCAGGGCGGGGAGACTGCCGACGACGCTGGACGCGGGCGTGCAGGCGGCGGCCGAGACGGCGGTGAAGAAGTACGGCGAGGCGTCGGTCGCGGCGGTCAGGCCGAGTACGGGCGAGATCCTGGCCGTCGCCAACAACCGCACGGACGGCTACAACGCGGCGTTCCTCGGCAAGCAGGCGCCGGGCTCCACGCTGAAGATCGTGACCGCCGCGATGCTGCTGGAGAAGGGCCTGACGGGCGCGGACCGCAAGGCGGAATGCCCGCCGACCGCGATGTACATGGGCCGCACCTTCAAGAACCTGGACGACTTCTCCATCGCGGACGGCACCTTCGCCACCAGTTTCGCCCGCTCCTGCAACACCGCCTTCGTCAAGCTGATCGACGACGCCGGGGACGACGCGGCGCTCCCCAGGACGGCGCGCGAGGTCTTCGGTCTGGGCCTGGACTGGCAGACCGGCACCGTCACGGCCGACGGTTCGATCCCGGAGTCCTCCGGCGGCGAGGCGGCGGCGCAGTACATCGGGCAGGGCACCGTGCAGATGAACGCCCTCAACATGGCGTCGGTCACCGCCACCGCGAAGGCCGGCACGTTCCGTCAGCCGGTCATCGTGCCGCAGTCGCTGGACGGCCGCGAACTGGCCAGGGCCTCCCGCTCCCTCTCCCCGTCCGTGCACGGCCAGTTGCTCGCCATGATGCGGCAGACGGCGACCGCGTCCTGGGGCACGGGCACCGCGGCGATGGCCTCGGTCGGCGGCGACAAGGGCGCGAAGACGGGATCGGCGGAGGTCGACGGCCAGGGCAAGTCCAACAGCTGGTTCACGGGGTTCAGCGACGACGTGGCCGCCGCGGCCTCCGTCGAGTCGGGCGGCCACGGCGGCGACGCGGCGGGCCCCCTGGTGGCAGCGGTACTGCGCGCCGGCTGACGATACGTCAGGGGCTGTGCCGCGGTCAGAGCGCGGTCCGGACCGCCCTTACCAGGGCCTGGGCGCGGGGGTCCGCGGTGACGCCCTTCTGGTGGCCGTTGGTCACGTAGCCGAAGGCGATCCCCGACTCGGGGTCGGCGAAGCCGAGGGAGCCGCCCCGGCCGGGGTGCCCGAACGAGCCGGGTGCGAGCAGGGGTGCGCCGGAGCCGTGCAGCATGAAGCCGAGCCCGAAGCGGGTGCCCACGACCAGCACCCGGTCGGGGCCTGCCGATTCCTCGGTGCGCGCGAGCGTGAGCGTGGCGGGGGCGAACAGCCGGTGGCCGTCGACCTCGCCGATCATCGCCGCGTAGCACCGGGCCAGAGCGCGGGCGGTGGAGATCCCGCCGGAGGCGGGGAGTTCGGCCGCCCGGTACGCCGGGTCGTTCTCGTCCGGGAGCGGGTCGATCGCCCCGAAGGCGCGCCGGGTGGGCGACGCGGCATCGGCGTACGCCTCGCTCACGCTCCGCTTGGGGCGCAGCCGCAGCGCCCCGCTGTCCAGGGGCGGCGGCTCGACGGGGCCCACGCGGCCGACCCGGTGGGCCTCGTCGGCCGGCAGCCCGACCCAGAAGTCGAGTCCCAGCGGCCGGGCTATCTCCTCGGCGATCCACCGTCCGACGGTCCGCCCCGTCACCCGCTTCACGAGCTCGCCGATCAGCCAGCTGTACGTCTGGGCGTGGTAGCCGTGGTCGGTGCCGGGCTTCCAGGCGGGCGCCTGGGCGGCGACGGCCTGCGGCCCGCTGACGCCGTCGATCGCCTCGGCGGGGGTCAGCGGGCGGTCGAGCACCGGTACCCCGGCGCGGTGGGACAGCAGGTGCCGTACGAGGACGCGTTCCTTGCCGTTCGCCTTGAACTCCGGCCAGTACGTCGCCACGGGGGCGTCCAGGTCGATCTGGCCGCGCTGGTGCAGGAGCAGCGGCACGGCGGCGGCGACGCCCTTCGTGGCCGACCGCACGACCTGGGCGGTGTCCACGGCCCACGGCTCCGTGCCGTCCACGTCGCGGGTGCCGGCCCAGAGGTCGACGACCTTGCGGCCGTGCCGGTAGACGGCCACCGCCGCGCCCTGTTCCCCGCGTTGCGCGAAGTTGCGCACGAACGCGTCCCTGACCGGTTCGAATCCGGCGGCCACCGTGCCCTGGGCATCCACTTCTGCGCGCGTGCTCATGCCCCCATGGTGCAACGGCGCCGCCGGGCGGGGCGGCGTGGGGTCCCGGGAGCGCCGTGCGCGCGAAGGCGCCCGTACGGTACGCACGTTCCCGGGTGCGGCGGGGCCGGCCGCGCCCCGCCGGCGCGCCCCTACGCCTCGACCCGCACCGAGCGCGGGTCGAACCCGAACGGCAGCTCCAGCCGGTGGGCCCGCATCACCGCCTCGTCCGAGAGCAGCTCCTGCGTGCGCCCGTCCGCCACGATGACGCCGCCGCTGAGGATCACCGAACGGGGGCACAGTTCCAGCGCGTACGGCAGGTCGTGGGTGACCATCAGCACCGTCACGTCCAGGGAGCGCAGGATGTCGGCCAGTTCGCGCCGCGAGGCCGGGTCGAGGTTGGACGACGGCTCGTCCAGGACCAGGATCTCCGGCTCCATCGCCAGTACGGTCGCGACGGCCACCCGGCGCCGCTGGCCGAAGGACAGGTGGTGCGGCGGCCGGTCGGCGTACTGGGCCATGCCCACCCGTTCCAGCGCGGCCGTCACGCACGCCTCCAGCTCCGCGCCGCGCATCCCGGCCGCGGCGGGGCCGAAGGCGACGTCCTCCCGGACGGTCGGCATGAAGAGCTGGTCGTCGGGGTCCTGGAAGACGATGCCGACCCGGCGGCGGATCTCCGCGAGGTGCCGCTTGCCGACGGGGAGTCCGGCGACGGTCACGGAGCCGGCGCCCGCCGTGAGGATGCCGTTGAGGTGCAGGACGAGCGTCGTCTTGCCCGCCCCGTTCGGCCCGAGCAGCGCCACGCGCTCGCCGCGCGCGACGTTCAGGTCGACGCCGAAGAGCGCCTGGTGGCCGTCCGGGTAGGCGTACGCGAGGCCGTTGACCTCAAGAGACATCGTCATAGGGTCCATCCCAGCAGACATACCGCCAGCGCGGAGGCCGGGAGGGCCGCCGCGTACGACCACTGCGTCCGTGTCGCGGTCACCTCGTCGATCACCGGCATGGTGCCGGTGTACCCCCTGCTGACCATGGCCAGGTGCACGCGCTCGCCTCTTTCGTAGGAGCGGATGAAGAGCGCACCCGCCGTCTTGCCGAGGACGCCCCAGTGCCGCACGCCGCGCGCCTCGAAGCCGCGCGAGCGGCGGGCGATCGACATCCGGCGCATCTCGTCCGTGATCACATCTCCGTAGCGGATCATGAACGACGCGATCTGCACGAGCATCGGCGGCAGCTTCAGCCGCTGGAGTCCCAGCAGCAGCGATCTCAGTTCAGTCGTGGAAGCGAGCAGGACGGACGCGGCGACGCCGAGCGTCCCCTTGGCGAGGACGTTCCAGGCCCCCCACAGGCCCGAGACGCTCAGCGACATGCCGAGCACCTCCACGCGCTCGCCCTGGGCCACGAACGGCATCAGCACGGCGAACGCCACGAACGGCACCTCGATGAGCAGCCGCTTGAGCAGGAACCCGGCCGGCACCCGCGCCGCGTACGCGACGCCCGCGAGCAGTGCGGCGTACAGGCCGAAGGCCCACATCGCCTCGCGGGGCGTGGAGACGACGACGAGCACGAAGCAGAAGACGGCGGCGAGCTTGCAGTGCGGCGGCAGGGCGTGCACCGGCGAGTGCCCGTGCCGGTAGAGCTTGTGCGCGTGGCCCGCGCCCATGTCAGGCGGTTTCCTTTTCCCCGGTGCGCGCCGGCGTGACCGCGACGGCCGGCCGGTCCGCGTCGCGCCGGCGCCGCACCGCCCAGAAGACGCCGCTGCCGGCCGCGACGGTCGCGCCGACGCCCACGACGCCCGCGAGGCCGCCGGAGATCCGGCCGTCGCCGATGCCGCTGACGCTGTAGTCGGCGAGCGGGGAGTCGGCGGCGGCGTGGTCCTCGGCCTTCTTGTCGATGCCCTGGTCGGCGGCGACCTTCTCCAGACCGTCGGGGCTCGCGGAGGCGTAGAACGAGACGATCCCGGCCAGGACGAGCGCCGAGGCCAGCCCGGCGCCCCAGACCGTGCGGGTGGAGCGGGCGGCGGCCGGGGCGGGCGCCTCGGCGGGGGCCGCGTCCACCAGCTCGCCGCCGACGAGCAGCTTGAGCGGCGCGGACAGGCCGCGCGCGCCGTGCACCAGGTCGGGGCGTACGGCGATGACGGCGCCCACGGTCAGCGCGGTGATCGCGGCCTCGCCGATGCCGATGAGGACGTGCACACCGACCATGGCGGTCAGCACCTTGCCGATCGGCACGTCCGTCGTGCCGCCGACGGCGTAGATGAGCGTGAAGGCCGCGGCGGCGGCCGGCACGGACACCAGCGCGGCGACGAACGCGGAGGCGGTGACCGAGGAGCGGCGGCGCGGCAGCACCTTCACGAGCCCGCGGAAGAGCACGTACGAGACGATCACCGTCACCACCCCCATGACGGTGATGTTGACGCCCAGCGCCGTGAGCCCCCCGTCGGCGAAGAGGATGCCCTGCATCAGCAGGACGACGGAGATGCAGAGCACGCCGGTGAACGGGCCGACGAGTATCGCGGCGAGCGCGCCACCGAGCAGATGCCCGCTGGTCCCGGCCGCGACCGGGAAGTTCAGCATCTGTACGGCGAAGACGAACGCGGCGACCAGTCCGGCGAGCGGGGCGGTCCGCTCGTCCAGTTCGCGGCGCGCTCCGCGCAGGCTGACGGCGACCGCACCCATGGCTGCGACGCCCGCCACAGCCGAAACAGGTGTGTTGATGAATCCGTCGGGGACATGCATGGGGAGGCTCCGCTTCCTGCGGTGTGGTGAACCGTTCGATGATAGTGCCTTCTTGCAAAGAGGTCGCAAGAGCGCACGGGTCACAAATGAAGCGGGGCGTACGCCCCAAAATATGGGACATTAGAGGACATAAGCCCCGAACCTTAGGAGCCGCCCGATGCCCCCGACGATTGAGGACCACACGCGGGCCTGCCTCGTCACGGACGGCCCCCAGCGCCACGCCGTCCCCGTGGCCCTCCGCTACGACCCCCGGGAGGACCCGCTCACGGTCCGCCTGGTCTTCCCGCCGGACGTCTCGCCCGACGGCGCCGAGAACGAGTGGATCTTCACGCGCGCCCTGCTGGAGGCCGGCATGACCCGTCCGGCCGAGACCGAGAGCGGCGATGTACGGGTGTGGCCGTGCGGCCGGGTGCAGGCCGTGATGGAGCTGCGGTCGGACCAGGGCATGGCCGTGATCCAGTTCGACCGGGCGCCGCTGCTGCGCTTCCTGCGCCGCACGCACGCCGCCGAGGAACCGGTGGCCACGGAAGCCGCCCACTGAGAACGGTGAGGTCCCGCCGGCCGTCATGGCC